>JAYTQP010000401.1:0-1722 GCA_043746675.1 Rhodospirillales bacterium
CATCGGGCGTTGGCGTTGCGGCCGGACGACCATACGATTTTGAACAACCTCGGCGTCGCGTTGCGCGGGCAGGGCAAGCTCGATGACGCCATCGGCTGCTATCGGCGCGCGCTGGCGATCCGGCCTGATGATGCCATGACCCTGAACAATCTCGGCGTTGCCAGCACCGAGCGGCGCGACCTCGATACCGCGATCGACTGCTATCGGCGGGCCAGCGCGCGCGATCCGGCGGCGGCCGATCCGCATTACAACCTCGCGCTGACCTTGCTGCTGCGCGCGGACAATGCGGCCGATTGGGCGGCCGGCTGGCGGGAGATGGAATGGCGCTGGCAAACCAAGAGCTTCCAGAAGCAGCAGCAGAGTTTCGAGGTGCCGCAATGGTGCGGCGAGCCGCTCGGCGACGGGGTGTTGCTGCTGCATGACGAACAGGGGCTGGGCGATACGATCCAGTTCGCGCGCTACGTGCCGCAGGCGGCCCGGCGGGCGAAGATCGTGTTGCAGGTGCAACGGCCGCTGCTGCGCCTGCTGACCGGGCTGGCCGGCGTGCAGCAGATCGTTGCCCGTGGGGAAAAATTGCCGCCCGCGACCGCGCATTTGCCGTTGCTGAGCCTGCCGCATGTGCTCGGCACCGGCCCGGATGAAATTCCCACCCCTGCCTTCTATCTTCAGGCGCCGGCGGATCGGACCGCACATTGGCGGCAGCGCGTGCACACGCTGCCCGGGTTGCGGGTCGGGCTGGTGTGGGCCGGCAACCCGCGGCTGGGCGGGGCATCCTACGATCAGGCGGACCGCAGACGGTCGCTGCCGCTGGCGCAACTGGCAGCATTGGCGCGGCCAGGGGTTTCGCTGCTGTCCCTGCAAAAGGGGGCGGCGGCGCGGCAGGTGTCGGAAACACCGGACCTGGCGATCACCGACTGGACCGGCGCGCTGACCGATATGGCGGAAACTGCCGCACTGGTTACGGCCCTAGACCTGGTGATCAGCGTGGATACCGCGGTCGCGCATCTGGCCGGGGCGCTCGGGCGGCCGATCTGGCTGCTCAATCGCTTCGACAACGACTGGCGCTGGCTGCTGTCGCGCGATGACAGCCCTTGGTACGCCAGCCTGCGCCAGTTTCGCCAGACCGTCGCCGGGGACTGGGCCGGCCCGGTGGCGCGTGTGCGCGCCGCATTGGCGGCGCTGATCGCCACGTCGAACGGCGCGTCCCAAAACCGCGCTGAGTAGGCTAAAACCGTAAGGATTGTGAAATAACCTACGATTCAGTTGAAAAATCTGAAAAGCTGGATGTTTTTCCCGATCACAAATGCGTGTTTTAACGAATGCATCACGCTGATTTGCCGCAGCCCGACGCAAAGTATACGCAGCTAATGTGATGATTTGTTCAGGGATTGGCGACCATGCACGCAATACTCGTTACCAGCAACCAAGCCGCGCTGACCGCGCTCGCCGACCTTGTCGCCGCCAGCCAGTTGGGTTGCGTTATTCAACAGATTTCGATCGGCGCGGAATCGCAGGATGGCCTGCACCAGCCGCAGGGCGCGGTGCTGCCCCCAATGGCGCTGGCAGCCGAGAATCTGAGCCAAACCGATCGCGACGTGCTGGAACTCATGCGCTTTGGCGGATCGAGCCGAGAAATCGCCGCGCAACTCGGGCTGTCGGTTCCGGCGGTCAAAGCCAGCTTGACAGCCCTTTATCGCCGCATCGGCGCCCGGCTTCGGTAGC
>JAYTQP010000402.1:0-7786 GCA_043746675.1 Rhodospirillales bacterium
AAAGTTTTTTGCTTCTTTTTTTCAAAAAAGAAGTGCTGCGCTCAAACCTTAATACATCCCGCCCACCCGATGCCGGGCGACGAAATGCCCCTCGCCGACCCGAACCAGCGGGGCCACCACCGGCATGTCGTTCGGGCGCCGCAGCGGGCTGGGCACTTCGCTGTCGTCGCGTTCCAGCGCGCGGCTGCGGCGGCTCGGGTCCGGCACCGGCACGGCGGCCAGCAGGCGGCGGGTATAGGGGTGTTGCGGGTCGCCGAACACCGCCTGGCGCGGGCCGATTTCGACGATCTGGCCAAGATACATCACCGCCACCCGGTGGCTGACCCGTTCCACCACCGCCATGTCGTGGCTGATGAACAAATACGCCAGGCCCAGCCGCGCCTGCAGTTCCATCAGCAGGTTCACCACCTGGGCGCGGATCGAAACATCCAGCGCGGCGACCGCTTCGTCGGCAATGATCAGGCTGGGTTCGCTGGCCAGCGCGCGCGCGATGCAAACCCGCTGGCGCTGGCCGCCGGACATCTCATGCGGGTAGCGGCTGGCATGGTCGGGCGGCAGGCCAACCTGTTGCAACAGTTGCTGCACCCGCGCCTGCACCGCCGGCCCGTGCGCGAGTTTGTGGGTATGGATCGGCTCGGCAATGGAAAACCCGATCGTCAAACGCGGATCGAGCGAGGCAAACGGGTCCTGAAAAACGAACTGCACCGCGCGACGCAGGCGTTTTTCGTTGGCGCTGGTAAGCTGGGAAACATCTTCGCCGTTAACGATGATGGCCCCGGCGCGCGGGGTTTCCAGCCGGATGATGCTGCGCCCGGTGGTGGTTTTGCCGCAGCCGCTTTCGCCCACCAAGGCGAGGGTTTCGCCGGGCTGCACCGACAGGCTGACCTGCTCGGCCGCATGGATGCGCCCGGCCAGGCGGAAGCCGCGGCGAACATCGAACCGGGTGGTCAGCGCATCCAGTTGCAGCACCGGGGTGGCATGGTGCTGCACGGTGTCCTGCATCACCAGATCGGCGCCGCTAATCGGAAACGGCGCCGGCAAGGGGTGGTTGGCGAGCGCGCCGAGGATCGGCACCGCGTCGAGCAGCATTTTCGTGTAGGGATGTTTCGGGGCGGCGAACAACGGCACGATATCGCCGGTCTCCACCATCCGGCCGTGCTGCATCACCACGACACGGTCGGCCATTTCGGCGACCACGCCCATGTCGTGGGTGATGAAAATCAGCCCCATGCCGAGTTCCTGTTGCAGGCTGCGCATCAGCCGCAGCACCTGCGCCTGCACGGTAACATCGAGCGCGGTGGTGGGCTCGTCGGCGATCAACAGGCGCGGCCGGCAGGACAAAGCGATGGCGATCATCACCCGCTGGCGCATGCCGCCGGAAAGCTGGAACGGATAGCGGCCAAGCTGGCGGGCGGCATCGGGAATGCGCACCAGTTCGAGCAGCCGTTTGGCTTCCGCAATCGCGGCGGCCTCCGACTGGCCCTGATGCAGCATCACCCCCTCGGCAATCTGTCGCCCAACGGTGAGAACGGGATTCAGGCTGGTCATCGGTTCCTGGAACACCATGGCGATTTCCGGGCCGCGCAGGCTGCGCATGGCCTCGGGGGTTTCGCGCGCCAGATCCCGCCGGACCCCGGCTTTGTCGGTGAAGCCGATCGATCCAGCAACGATCCGCCCGCCGGCATGGTCCAGCAACCGGGTGATCGCCAATGCGGTGACGGATTTGCCGGACCCGGATTCGCCAACCACCGCCAGGGTCTCGCCGGCCTCCACGCTGAGATCGAGGCCGTGGACCACCTCGATCGGCCCGTTTTCGCCAGGAAAGGCGACGCTGAGGCCCTGAACCGAGAGGAGGGGAAGATCCATCAGCCCAGTGCCTTGATGAACAGGCGGGCAACCGCCTCGCAGCCGGCGCGATCTTCCGGCTGGAAGCGGTCGAAATTCGGGCTGTCGATGTCGAGCACGCCGATCACCGCGCCGTGGCGGACGAGGGGCACGACGATTTCGGAATTGGAGGCGCTGTCGCAGGCGATGTGGCCGGGGAATGCGTGCACGTCGGCCACCACGATGGTTTCCCGGCGGGCGGCGGCGGTGCCGCAAACGCCCTGGCCGAGTGGAATGCGCACGCAGGCCGGCTTGCCGGCGAACGGGCCGAGGACGAGGGTTTTGTCTTGCAGGAAGTAGAAGCCGGCCCAGTTAATGTCGGGCAGATACTGCCACATGGCGGCGGCGGCGTTGGCGGCGTTGGCGATCAGGTCGGCCTCGCCCTCGAACAGGCCGCGCAGGTCGCTGAGCAGATCGTCGTAGGCCTGGTTCATTCGGATACTCCACAAGCGCGGCCGAGGGCGGCCAGATGCGGCGCGGCGGCGGCATGGGTGGCCGCCTCGATGGCACGATATTCCACCACCAGCGCGCTGCCGGCCGCGGTCAGCCGGGCGCCGCCGCCACGGGCGCCGCCGGCGGCGGTGGCCACAACCGGCGTGCCGAGATGGCGGTTGAGGTCCTCGACCAGCTCCCAGGCGCGCCGATACGACATTTTCAGCGCCCGCCCGGCGCCGGAAATCGAACCGCTGCGGGCGATTTCCTCCAGCAGCGCCACCTTGCCCGGCCCGATGCGGGCGCCGGATGCCAGGTCCAGCCGCACGCTGATGCGCGGCACCGGCGGCGGCGTGGTGGCGGAACGGGATGGGGTGATGACCATGCCACGCCAACCAAACACGCGCGCGGTTGCGGATCAATGGGCAGTGTCGCACTCTGCCGCCCGGGAGACCTTGCGATGATCACGACCCGCCACTCCGTTTGCCCGCATGACTGCCCTTCGACCTGCGCGCTGGAGGTCGAGGTGATCGACGGCGCCCGGATCGGCGCGGTGCACGGCGCGAAGGCGCACGACTACACCGCCGGCGTGGTGTGCGGAAAAGTGTCGCGCTACGCCGAACGCATCCACCATCCGGCGCGGCTGACCGTGCCGTTGCAGCGGGTCGGGCCGAAGGGCAGCGGAGAATTCATTGAAATCGGCTGGGATGCCGCGCTCGACCGGATTGCCGGCGCGTTCCAGGCGGCCGCCGTAACGCACGGGGCGGAAGCGGTGTGGCCCTATTACTACGCCGGCACGATGGGGCTGGTGCAGCGCGACGGCATCAACCGGCTGCGCCATGCGATGGGCTATTCGCGGCAGTTGAAATCCATTTGCACGGCGGTGTGCGAATCCGGCTGGTCGGCCGGCGTCGGCCACCTCGCCGGGCCGGACGCGCGGGAAATGGCGAAATCCGATCTGATCGTGGTGTGGGGCGGCAATCCGGTCGCCACCCAGGTCAACGCGATGATCCATATCACCCGCGCCCGCAAGGAGCGTGGGGCGAAGTTGGTGGTGATCGATCCCTATCGCACCGGCACCGCCGCGGTGGCCGATCTGCATCTGGCGCCGCGGCCCGGCACCGATGCCGCATTGGCCTGCGCCGCGATGCATATAGCCTTCCGCGATGGCCACGCCGATCGTGCCTATATGGCGCGGTACGCCGATTGCCCGGATGCGCTGGAACGCCATCTGGCGACGCGCGGGCCGGACTGGGCGGCCGGTATCACCGGGCTGACGGTGGCCGAAATCGAAGCATTCGGGGCGCTGTATGGCGGCACCCGGCGCAGTTTCATCCGCGCCGGCTACGGCTTCACCCGGATGCGCAACGGCGCGACGGCCATGCATGCGGTGACCTGCCTGCCGACGGTCACCGGCGCCTGGCAGCATGAAGGCGGCGGCGCGCTATGGGGCCAGCGTTCGATCTATCACTGGGACAAAACCCTGATCGAAGGGCTCGACCGGCTTGATCCGAAAACCCGCGTGCTGGATATGAGCCGCATCGGCGCGGTGCTGACCGGCGAGCCAGGCGCGCTGGCCGGCGGCGGGCCGGTGCATGCGATGCTGATCCAGAACAGCAACCCCGCTCTGGTGGCCCCCGACAGCAACAAGGTGCGGCGGGGCCTGCTGCGCGACGATCTGTTCGTTGCCGTGCACGAGCAGTTCATGACCGAAACCGCCAAACTTGCCGACATCGTGCTGCCGGCGACGATGTTCATGGAGCACGACGACCTTTATCAGGCCAGTGGCCATAGTTATATCCAGATCGGCGCCAAGCTGATCGCGCCGCCCGGCCAATGCCGGTCCAACCACGACGTGATCTGCGCGCTGGCCGCGCGGCTCGGCGCGCGCCACCCCGGTTTCGATATGCCGGCGATGGCGATGGTGGACGCCACCTTGCAGAAATCCGGCTGGCCGTCGGCCGACGAGGTGCAAGCCCGGCACTGGGTCGATGCCATCCCGCCATTCGCGGCCGCGCATTTTCTGACCGGCTTCGGCCATCCCGACGGGAAATTTCATTTCGCCGCCGACTGGGCCAAAATCGGCGCCGATCATGCCGGCATGCCATCTTTGCCGGACCAGTTCGACGCCCATGATCTGGCGACCGACGCGCATCCGTTCCGGCTGGTGGCGGCGCCCGCACGGCAATTCCTCAATTCCAGCTTCACCGAAACCCCGACCTCGCGCCAACGCGAGGGCCGGCCGAGCCTGCTGATCCACCCCGATGATGCCGCCCGGCTCGGCATCCTCGAAGGCGGCATGCTGCGGCTCGGCAATGCGCGCGGCGAGGTGCTGCTGCATGCCCGGTTGTTCACCGGCTTGCAGCCCGGCGTGGTGGTGGCGGAAAGCATCTGGCCGCACGCCGATCATGTCGGCGGCATCGGCATCAATGCGCTGACCTCCGACGATCCGGCTCTGCCGGCCGGGGGCGCGGTGTTCCACGATACCGCGGTCTGGGTGCGCGCGGCGGCGGCGCTGGCATTGGCGGCGGAGTGAGGAAGCGCTTCTTTTTTGAAAAAAAGAAGCAAAAAACTCTTATTCGTGAGGAAGCAACCCTTGGATGATGTTACGGCGGCGCGGGCGGCGATGGATGGGTTCATGGCGGCGTTCAACGCCGAAGACGCTGACGCGATGCGCAGCACCTGGTTTCATTTTCCGCACGTGCGGTTTCATAGCGATAAAATAACGGTTATGGCGACGCCTTCGGATTATTCCAACCTGGTGTGGTCGCGCCTCGGCCAGTCCGAGGGCTGGGCGCGCACCGCCTGGGATTACGTCGAACCGATCGATGTCGGCCTCGGCAAAGTGCATTTCCGGGTGCAATTCACCCGCTATCGCGGTGATGGTTCGGCTATCGGATCGTACAAGTCGCTGTACATAGTGACCTTCAAGAATAATCGCTGGGCGATCCAGGGTCGCAGCAGTTGGGCGGCGTAGGGAGACAAAACGATGACCGAAAATCCATCGCCGGCGATGCATGATCTGGGCGGGGTTACCAGATTTCTCTGTGAAACCGTGGATGCCGAGCCGCACGCGCTGAACGATTTCGACCGCGAGGTGGACGCCATTCGTGGCATCCTCGGCGGCAAGCAAGTGATGGGGGTGGACGAACTGCGCCGCGGCATCGAGGCGATTCCCGAGGCGGATTATCATCGCCTGACATACTATCAGCGCTGGATCCGTTCGATCACCGATAATTTGTTGCGCAAAGGCGTGATCGCGGAGGCCGAATTGCGCGCGGCCATGGAGGCGGAATGATGCTGACGCCGGGAACCAACGTGCAGGTGCGGCTGGACTGGCCGGAAACAAGCGGCCCCTGCCATATCCGCACCCCGCATTATCTGCGTGGGAAACGCGGCGTGGTGGTGCGCCATCTCGGCGACTACCCGAACCCGGAGGACCTCGCCTTCGCCCGCCCGGCGCCAATTCTGCCGCTGTATCACGTGCGCTTTCCGCTCGCGGGGCTATGGCCGGAAGCGACCGGCGACGATACTATTCTGGTCGAACTCTATGGTTCCTGGCTGGAGGCCGCATGAACATTCTCGAAACCCCTTCCGAGCAACTTCTTCTCGGCATCCGCAGATTGCTGGCCGCCAAGGGCATCGCCAGCGCCGCCGAAATCGCCGAACGCATCCGCATCACCGATGAAGCCTCGCCCGCGCGCGGTGCCGCGATGGTCGCGCGTGCCTGGACCGACCCGGAATTTCGTGCGCTGATGCTGCGCAATGGCACCATGGCGGCCGAGGCGATGGGCGTGCCGATGCGCGGCCTGCCGCCGCTCGGGGTGCTGGAAAACACCGCCGACACCCATCATCTGGTGGTCTGCACCTTGTGCAGTTGCTATCCGCGCGCGGTGCTCGGCTATCCGCCGTTCTGGTTCAAGTCGGCCGCCTACCGCGCCCGCGCGGTGCGCGATCCGCGCGGCATGCTGGTTGATTTCGGCACCGTCATCCCGTCGCAAATGAAGCTGGAAGTGGTGGACAGCACGGCCGATTATCGCTGGATGGTGCTGCCGCTGCGCCCGGCCGGCACCGATGGCTGGAGCGTCGCGCAACTCGCCGGCATCGTGCATGAAGGCGATATGATCGGCGTTACGGTTCCGAAATTGCCATGAAATGGTTGCTGGCGCTGCTGCTGCTTGGCGGCGCCGCCCAGGCGGCATCCCTGCCGGCAGTTGAAGCGCCGCATTTCATGGTGGTGTCGGCCCAGCATCTGGCCGCCGACGCCGGGGTGGAAATACTGCGCGAAGGCGGCAATGCGGTCGATGCGGCGGTGGCGGTGGGCTATGCCGAGGCGGTGGTCAATCCGTGCTGTGGCAATATCGGCGGCGGCGGCTTCATGACCATCCATCTCGCCGATGGCACCGACCATTTCATCAATTTCCGCGAAATGGCGCCGGCGGCGGCATCGGCCAATATGTATCTGGATGCTGACGGCAAGCCGCGCCCGGGCGCCAGCATCAACGGCTACCTCGCGGTGGGCGTGCCCGGCACCGTCGCCGGGCTCGATCTGGCCTTGCGACATTATGGCCACCTGACCCGCGCCCAGGCGATGGCGCCGGCGATCCGACTGGCCCGCGACGGCTTCGTGCTGTTGCGCGGGGATACCGATATTCTGCAGGCGCGCACGGCGAAGTTGCGTGCGCAGGCCAATGTCGCGGCGATTTTCCTGCACCCGGATGGCAGCCCGCTGCAACCGGGCGAGCGGCTGGTGCAGAGCGATCTGGCGCGCACGCTGGCGGCGATCGCGCGGGATGGGCCGGACGGGTTTTATCGCGGGCCGGTGCCGCAGGCGGTTGCCGCCGCTGCGCGTGCCTATGGCGGCATTCTGACCGCGGCCGATTTCGCCACCTACCACGCCGCCGACATCGCGCCGTTGCGCTGCAAGTATCGTGGTTATGACTTCGTCACCGCGCCGCCGCCATCTTCGGGCGGCACGACGATGTGCGAAATCCTCAACATCCTTGCGCCGACCGACATGCATGCGCTCGGCTTCCGCTCGGCCGCCAGCGTGCATCTGCTGGTCGAAGCGATGCGGCACGCTTATTTCGATCGCAATACCTATCTCGGCGATCCCGATTTCGTGGCCAACCCGTTGGACTGGCTATTATCGGCCGGCCATGCGGCCGCGATCCGTGCCAGCACCGATCCGAACCATGCCGGCAAAACCAGCGCCCTCCAACCCGGCGTGGCGCCGCACGAGCGCAAGCAGACCACCCATTTTTCGGTGCTGGATGCCGCCGGCAACGCGGTTTCTACCACCTTCACCATCAACGGGTTTTTCGGCGCCGGGGTGATCGCGGGCGACAGTGGGTTTTTCCTCAACAATGAGATGGACGATTTCACCAGCCGCCCCGGCGTCGCCAACATGATGGGGCTGGTGCAGGGCGCGGCCAACGCCATTGCGCCGGGGAAACGGCCGCTCTCTTCG
>JAYTQP010000403.1:0-2068 GCA_043746675.1 Rhodospirillales bacterium
GCCGGCAACAACGTGCGGCCGCAAATCGCGTTTCCTCCCATGCGCCGCGGTCATTTGCAGGCGAGCGATCTGCCGCTATAGCCGCGCAGGTTATCCGCCTGGCCCAAGGACGAACCATGCATCGCACCGCTCTGGGCTTCGGCCTGACCTTCGCCGACCTGGCCCGACGGGCGGGGCTGATCCAACTGGACAAACTATTCCTGAGCCTCCTGGCGGAAATGCCAGACCTGCAAGCGCGTCTGCTGGCGGCGCGGGCCGCACCTGAGGCTCTGGATGCCAAGACCGAGGGCGAATTGGTGGTCGCGATCGGGCCGCTGCTGGATGGCTTCATCGGTGAATTGTTCGGCGTGACCGCCGAGATCGATGCCATCGCCGCCGAAACCCTGCGGCTGGACCCGGTGCACGCCTGCAAGCGGCTGTTCGTGCAACGCCAGGCGGTGAAGAAATACGCCGACGTCACCGGGTTTGATGGCGCGGCGCTGCGGGCCGGGTTGGAAGCGCGGCTCGGCACCGCCCTAACCGAGATCGGCTTCGCCGTCGGGGTGGCCGATTGGGAAAAAAACGGCGATGCTGCCTCATTGGATGCAGCGCTGCGCTATGCCGCATGGGCGACGCTCAGCGCCGAGGGGCGGGCGATGCACGCCGCCGACACCTTGTTTCGGATACCGCATAAAATCGATCCACAGCATCTGGTGCCGGTGGAAACCATCGAGCGCGACGGCGTGACGATGCAACGTCTGTCGGAACAGCATTGGCGGCAGCGGCAGGGCTTCGCGCTGACCGATCATGGCATGTCAACCCGGGGGGCGCTCGATCAGATGAACTACTGCATCTGGTGTCATATGCAGGGCAAGGACTCGTGCAGCAAAGGGCTGACGGATCGCAAAACCGGCGCCTTCCAGAAATCGCCGTTTGGCGTCACCTTGGCAGGCTGTCCGCTGGAAGAAAAAATCAGCGAAATGCACCTGCTGCGCGCGCGAGGCAGCCTGCTCGGCGCCTTCGCCACCATTGCAATCGATAATCCGATGATGGCGGCGACCGGCCACCGGATCTGCAACGACTGCATGAAGGCCTGCATCTATCAAAAGCAGGAGGCGGTCGATATCCCGCAGGCGGAAACCAACATTCTCAAGCAGGTGCTGGCGCTGCCCTGGGGTTTCGAGATCTACAGCCTGCTGACCCGCTGGAACCCGCTCGACATTCGCCGCCCGCTGCCCCGGCCGGAGAGCGGGCGCAAGGTGTTGATCGTCGGGCTCGGCCCGGCCGGCTTCACTCTGGCGCATCATCTGATGAATGACGGCCATACCGTGGTGGCGATCGACGGGCTAAAGATCGAACCGCTCGGCTTCGATCCGCGCCTGCCGATCCGCGACACCGAAACCCTGTTCGAAAACCTCGATGACCGCGTGCTGGCCGGATTCGGCGGGGTGGCGGAATACGGGATCACGGTGCGCTGGAACAAGAATTATCTGAAGCTCGTGCGTCTGCTGCTGGAACGGCGGACGGAATTCGCGGCCTTCGGTGGCGTGCGGTTCGGCGGCGGCGCAACCTTTGGGCTGGACGATGCCTGGGACTGGGGCTTCGATCATGTGGCGCTCTGCATGGGCGCGGGCAAACCGACGGTGATCGACATGCCGAACGGGCTCGCCCGCGGCGTGCGGCAGGCCAGCGACTTCCTGATGGCGCTGCAACTGACCGGGGCGGCAAAAATGTCGTCGATCGCCAGCCTGCAAATCCGCCTGCCGGTGGTGGTGATCGGCGGCGGCCTCACCGCGATCGATACCGCAACCGAAAGCCTGGCCTATTATGTCCGCCAGGTGGAGAAATTCGCACTGCGCTATCGCACCCTGGTCGCCGAACGCGGCGAAGCAGCAGTTCGGGCCTACTGGTCGCCGGAAGACACCGAAATCGCCACCGAGTTCCTCACCCATGAAGCCGTGATTGGTGCCGAACGAGCCCGCGCCGCCGCAACCAACCGCCCTGCCCGGCTGGCGCAACTGCTCGATAGCTGGGGCGGCGCCACCTTGGCCTATCGCCGCAAACTGACCGAAGCACCGAGCTACACGCT
>JAYTQP010000404.1:0-1772 GCA_043746675.1 Rhodospirillales bacterium
TTTGCCCGGCGTCCACCGCGTGCTGTTGCGGCAGGGCGCGCAGAAAATAGCGGTGCAGGCCAGCGCGCACGGCGATGCCGACTGGCTGCTGGAATGGGACGATCAAACCCACCGCGCCAGCCTGCACGATGGCCTGCTGCGTCTGGTCGACACCGCAAGCGCGGTCACCATCGTCGGCCTCGCCGTGGTGCAGGACGGCGTCACGACCACCTTCGAGCAGGTCGATCCGCTGGCCCCGCCGCAGGCCAGCACCGCCGGCGGCGGCAAAATTCTGGCCCCCATCCCCGGCCGGGTGGCCAGCGTTCTGGTAGCGGTGGGCGAGGCGGTAACCGCCGGGCAGGTTCTGCTGGTGATGGAAGCGATGAAAATGGAAATCTCGCTGGCCGCATCCCGCGATGGCGCCGTGCTCTCCCTGCACGCCGCAGTCGGCGACATGATCGACGAAGGCACCGAGGTCGTTGTGATCGGCGATCCGGCGGCATGATGGCGGCAGTTGAACTCGGCCTCGATACGTTCGGCGATGTAACCGAAGACGAAAACGGCGCCCTGCTGCCGCACGCCCAGGTGGTCCGCAACGTCATCGCCGAGGGCGTGCTGGCGGACCAGGTCGGGGTGGATTTCTTCGGCATCGGCGAGCATCACCGTGCCGATTTCGCCGTCTCGGCGCCCGAAATCGTGCTGGCAGCGATCGCCGGACAAACCACGCGGATCCGCTTAGGTTCGGCGGTAACCGTCCTGAGTTCAGACGACCCGATCCGGGTGTTCCAGCGGTTTGCAACCCTCGATGCGGCCTCCGCCGGGCGAGCGGAAGTGATTTTGGGGCGCGGCTCCTTCACCGAATCGTTCCCGCTATTCGGCTACGATCTGCAACAATACGAAACTTTGTTCGAAGACAAGCTCGATCTGTTCGCCGCACTATTGCCGCAGGGCGAAGTAAACTGGCAGGGCCGCACGCGCACGCCGCTGGTAGCGCAAGCGGTGTTTCCCCCGGTCGAAACCGGCCGCCTGCGCACCTGGATCGGCGTCGGCGGCAGCCCGCAATCGGTGGTGCGGACGGCGCGCTATGATCTGCCGATCATGCTGGCAATCATCGGCGGCGACCCCGCCCGATTTCGCCCCTACGTGGATTTATACGCCCGCGCCTGCGCCCAGTTCGCCCGCCCGCCGCAAGCAATCGGCGTGCATTCGCCAGGCTACGTCGCCGAAACCGACGCCCAGGCGCGCGCCGACATGTGGCCCGCCTACAAACAAATGCGCGACCGCATCGGCGCCGAACGCGGCTGGCCGCCAATGGGCCGCGCCGAATTCGAGTCCGAAATAGAATCCGGCTCGCTCTATGTCGGCAGTCCGGAAACCGTCGCCCAAAAAATTGCCGCAACCGTAAAAACCCTGGGCGCGGCCCGCTTCGACCTAAAATACAGCGCCGGCCGACTGCCGCATGCGAAGTCGATGCACGGGATTGAACTGTACGGGCGGAAGGTTATTCCGATGGTTCGGGAGATTTTGGGGTAGGGGTTGATTGTCGTAGGGAGAACGTCACGACTGGAAACGGCCGAAGTGTCCGTCCGAGAAGTCTGCCGGGTCGGTCCGGCGGTGCTTTTGCGTCTGGGAGCGTCGGTTCCTTGCCATAGTGTACCAGCATCATGGCGGGTCCCTCCTTCTCAGCCGTAAAAATCCCTCGCCGGCCCTCCGCCGGCAGCCTTCTCGAACGGACACTCAGATTTAAAGAAGGCAGCGTGACGCGCCCAAAAAAACGCGTGACGTTGCAGATT
>JAYTQP010000405.1:0-12293 GCA_043746675.1 Rhodospirillales bacterium
GCTTGCCTGGACATCGTGTCCAGGCGTCGTTCCTCAAGGCGCCAGCGACGAACAATCCCGGCGCAATCATCGCGCGCTCCGGTGAGAAATGCGGGCTAGCCAACCGGTTCGCGTAGGCGTTCCATCGCGCTAACCAACGCGCGGCGGATGCCGGGTTCGAGTGCCGAATGGCCGGCATCCGGCACGATGGTCAGCCGGGCCTTCGGCCAGGCCGCCTTCAGTGCGAAGGCGCTGTGCGGCGGGCAGATCATGTCGTAGCGGCCCTGAATGATGTCGGCCGGGATGTGGGCGATGCGGTCCATGCCGGCGAGCAGGCCGTCTTCCGGAAGGAACAATCGGTTGGCGAAATAGTGCGCTTCGAGCCGGGCGAGGCCGATGGCAGTACGGTCCTGCGCGAAGCTCGAAACGGTATCCGGGTTCGGTAGCAAGGTGCTGCACGCGCCTTCGTAGACCGACCAGGCGCGCGCCGCCGGCATGTGGATCGCCGGGTCCGGGTCGTTCAGGCGGCGCAGGAAATTGCCAAGCAGGTCGCTGCGTTCCCCCGGTGGCAGGAAGCTGGCGAAGTTGCGATGTTCCTGCGGGAACACGGTGGCGATGCCATGCATGAACCAGTCGATTTCCACCTGCCGGCCGAGAAAGATCCCGCGCAGCACGCAGGCCTCCACCCGGTCCGGATGGGTTTGGGCGTAGGCCAGCGCCAAAGTGGACCCCCAGGAGCCGCCGAACAGCACGAACCTGCTGATGCCGAGATGGCGGCGCAGGGCTTCGATATCGGCCACCAGGTTCGGCGTGGTGTTGCCGGCCAGGCCGCCGAGCGGGCGGGAGCGGCCGCTGCCGCGCTGGTCGTAAATAATCACCCGCCAAAAGGCCGGATCGAAAAACCGGCGATGCACGATGCCGGCGCCGGCACCCGGACCGCCATGCAGGAACAGCACCGGCCGGCCGGCCGGATTGCCGACCTGCTCCCAGTACATCGCATGGCCTTCGGCCAGCGGGAGCGTGCCGGTGTCATGCGGGGCGATATCGGGGAAAAGGTCACCGCGAGCCATCATGCGTCGACTGTATCCGTTGCGCGGGTGACGGACCAGGGCGGTTCGGCTAGGCTTATGCGATGGATAGGATTTGGATTGTGCTGGGCGCCGTGGTCGGGCTGCTGGCGGTGGCAATGTCGGCGGTGGCGGCGCATATGCCGATGGAGCCTGCGGCCAACGCGATGCTGCGCGATGCGGTGCAGATGCAGGGCTGGCACGCACTGGCGCTGCTGTTCACCGGGCTGTTCGCAGCCGGCAGGCTGGGTCGCCTCGCCGGGCTGGCCTTCATTGTTGGCATCGTCGGATTTTGCGGGCCGATTTACGCGCTGGTGTTCTTTGGGCTGAAAGCCACCTTCATCGCGCCCTATGGCGGCACTGCGCTGATGTTCGGTTGGGCGCTGCTGGCGGTGACCGCGCTGCGCCACAAATGATCGTCGGGGCTGCCTACCTGGCGCCGGACGGACAGGAGCACGTGCTGCTTGGCGCGCTGGAACATGCAAACGTGCCGATGAGCGTCTGGCACGGGCGGCTGGCACTGTCGCCGGCACCGCCGATCCCCTGCCCGTGGGCGCTGGATGTGTGGACCGCACCGGCGCTGCATCCGATCGCCTCGGTGAAGGGCGCCGCCGATATCCTGCGCGGCATGCAGCGCAACTGGTCCGCCTATGGCGTGCTGCACCACCGCCGCATGGCGCTGATCGCCGAGCAACTGCCGCCGGTGAAAGCCGCGCCGTTGAATTTCCCGCAGGCCGCGCCAACCGCCCATCTCGGCGCCTGGACCTTGCTCGCGCCCGATCTGCTGCTGGCCAGCCCGACCAAATCAAGCCCGTTCGTCAACGGCGAATGCCACTTCATCGAGGACCGCATCGGCCCGCCCAGCCGCGCCTACCTGAAATTCTGGGAAGCCTGCGCCCGCATCGGCGACTGGCCGAAGCCGGGCCAAACCTGCTTCGACCTCGGCGCGGCCCCCGGCGGCTGGACCTGGGCGCTGGCAAAACTCGGCGCCAGCACCACCGCAATCGACCGCGCCCCGCTAGACCTCGCTGTCGCTGCCATGCCGGGCGTGCACTGGCGCCAGGCAGACGCCTTCGCCCTGCCGCCCGAACCGGCTGATTGGTTATGCAGCGACCTGATTGCCTACCCTGATCGGCTGCTCGCTCTGGTGCAAAGCTGGATCGCGTCTGGCAAGGCGGCGCGAATTTTATGCACACTGAAGTTCCAGGGCGAAACCGATTTCGCGGCCGCCGAAGCATTCGCCGCGATCCCTGGCGGGCGGGTTATGCATTTGTTTCATAACAAGCATGAATTGACGTTTTTCTGGCGTGCTGCGATGTAAAAGAAGCCCTTCGCACTCGGGCTGCAATCTGGCGCGATAGGTCCGATGGCACACTTCGCAGGCCCTGCCTTGCGCGTTGGTCGCCGCTGCGGTCCCGTCTCCGACGCATCCTGTGCTAGTGGTGGGAATATGACGGTTTTCTCCGTCAGATTTTTACCACTCGTGTCCGCCCGACGCAGCGTCTTTCTGCGCGTAAGGAGTTGATGATGCCCCGCATTCTGTCCGCCGCCGTATTTTGTGGGTCGTCGCCGGGAAACGATCCAGGCTACATGGCGGCGGCCACCGCGCTCGGCCAGGGGTTGGCGGCGGCTGGCATTCGGCTGGTCTATGGCGGCGGCGGCATCGGCCTGATGGGCGGGGTTGCGCGCGCGGTGCATGCGGCGGGCGGCAGTGTGGTCGGGGTCATCCCGGAATTTCTGATGCGGCGCGAAATGGCCCATATCGAAGCCGGGGAACTGATCGTTACCGACAGCATGCACAGCCGCAAAAACCGTATGTTCGAACTGGCAGACGCTTTTGTGATCATGCCCGGCGGGCTCGGCACGCTCGATGAAATGTTTGAGATCCTGACTTGGCGCCAGCTTGGCCTGCACGACAAGCCCATTCTTATCTGCAACGTGCTCGGCGCCGCCACCGCCTGGGTTGGCGTTATCGACGCCGCGATCGAAACCGGCTTTGCTCGCCCGGAAATCCGCGGCCTGTTCGAAGTGGTGGACGGCGTGCCGGCTCTGCTGGCGCGGCTGCAAAAACTGCCCGCAACCCCGGCGCAAACGGCAACGCTGCTATAGGCTTGCCCTGCGCTCCGGCGCCCGCTATAGGCGTGCCTCGGTCGGAGTGTAGCTCAGCCTGGTTAGAGTACTGTGTTCGGAACGCAGGGGCCGGAGGTTCAAATCCTCTCACTCCGACCAAGTCCCGCAGCTTGAAAAGCCCATAGCCCAGGCTTGAAAAGCAGTAACCCAGGCTTGGTTTAATCTAGGCGCAATCCGGTTTCGGCGTCGAACACATGCAGCGCCGCGCTATCCAGGCGCACCTGAACGATGTCGGTTCCCGGCCCGCGCCCGGGCACCTTGACCGACAGCAGTTCGCCGTCCGGCAGCCGCCCGATCAGCACGGTTTCCGACCCCAGCGGCTCGACCAGATCGACCTGCATCGCAATCCCCGCCGGGTCGAGCAGCACATGCTCCGGCCGGATTCCGATGGTCAGTGTGCGGCCCTCGGCGCCGGCACGCTTGCCGTCGGGAAACGCCACCACCAGCCCATTGTCCAGGGTCGCCGCGGTGCCGCCATGGCTTAGCGTGCCCGGCAGCAAATTCATCGCTGGCGCACCGATGAAACCGGCGACATAGGTATTGGCTGGGCGCTCGAACACCTCCATCGGGGTAGCCAACTGCACCGGCACGCCCTGATGCAGCACCAGCAGCCGATCGCCCAGGGTCATTGCTTCCACCTGGTCGTGGGTCACGTAAAGGCTGGTAACCGCCATCCGCCGTTGCAGCCGCTTGATCTCCGCCCGCATCGTCACCCGCAGCTTGGCATCGAGGTTGGATAACGGCTCGTCGAACAGGAATAGTTTAGGATGCCGCACGATCGCCCGCCCCATCGCTACCCGCTGGCGCTGCCCGCCGGACAACTGCCGCGGCTTGCGTTCCAGCAGCGGTCCAAGCCCGAGCATTTCCGCCGCCTCGCCGACCCGCGCCGCGATGTCATCGCGCCCCAGGCCACGGATTTTCAGCCCATAGGCCATGTTGTCGAACACGCTCATATGCGGATAGAGCGCATAATTCTGGAACACCATCGCAATGTCGCGCGCGGCCGGATCGAGCCGGGCGACATCGCGCCCATCGAGCACGATCTGGCCGGCGGTCGGTTCCTCCAGCCCCGCCACCAGCCGCAGCAAGGTCGATTTGCCGCAGCCCGAGGCGCCGACGATCACCAGCATTTCGCCGTCATGCAAGGCGAGATCGATGCCGTGCAGCACCGGGGTATTGCCGAAGCTTTTGCGCAGGCCATGCAGTTCCAGCGTCGCCATTTATTTGTCGCCCTCGGTCAGGCCCTTGACGAACCAACGTTGCATCAGCAGCACCACTGTCACCGGCGGCAGCAGCGCCAGCACCGCGGTTGCCATCACCCGATTCCAGTCGGTCACTGAGTCTTGTCCGATCATCTTCACGATGCCGATCACGATGGTATCCAGCTTCGGATCGGTCGCCACCAGCAGCGGCCATAAATACTGGTTCCAGCCATACACGAACACGATCACGAACAGCGCCGCCATGTTGGCCATCGACAGCGGGATCAGAATATCGCGCAGAAACCGCAACGGCCCGGCGCCGTCCATCCGCGCCGCCTCGACGAGTTCATCTGGAATGGTCAGGAACACCTGGCGGAACAGCAGGGTCGCGGTCGCGCTGGCGATCAGTGGGACGGTCAATCCGGTAAAGGTGCTGATCAGGCCGAAATCCGACATCACCGCGTAGGTCGGGATGATCCGCACTTCCACCGGCAGCATCAGCGTGATGAAGATGGTCCAGAAGCAAAGCATCCGGAACGGAAAGCGAAAGAACGCCACCGCGTACGCCGACAGCAGCGAAATGATGATCTTGCCGAACGCGATCGCCAGCGCCATCCCGGCCGAAACCAGCAGCATCCGCCAGACCGGCGAGCCACCTGGCGCCTTGTCGGTCAGAACGCTGTAAAACACCCCGAGCTTGCTCAGATCAGGCAGCAGCGACAATTCCCCGCGTGAAATCGCCCCCGGATCCTGCGTCGCCCCCGCCACCAGCAGCCACAGCGGCAACAGAAACGACAGCACGCCGAACGACAGCACGATATGCGCCGCCCAGTCGGTCCGGCCGGTCATTCTGCATTTCTCCGACCGAGAAAACGAAACTGGAGCATGACCAGAACAATCACCCCCAGCATCAGCACGACCGATTGCGCCGAGGAGGAACCCAGATCGAGGTTCACCACGCCGTCGCGGTAAACCTTCAGTACCAGCGTTTCGGTCGCCTTGCCGGGCCCCCCTTGAGTCAGCGCCTGCACGGTGGCGAAGGTGTCGAACGCGGCATAGACGACGTTGACGACGATCAGAAAGAAAACAGTCGGCATCAGGAGCGGCAAAGTGATGGTGCGGAAGCGGCGCCAGCCGCGGGCGCCATCCATGCGGGCGGCTTCGATGACGGTCTTGGGGATCGATTGCAGGCCAGCGAGGAAGAAGATGAAATTATAGCTCACCTGCTTCCAGGCCGACGCCAGGATCACCACCGTCATCGCCTGGGCATCGTTCAGCCGGTAATCCCAGAGCACCCCGAGCGCCTTCAGGGCGTGCGCCACCACGCCGATCTGTGGGTTCAGCAGCAGCACCCACAGCACGGCGGCGATCGCCGGCGCCACCGCGTATGGCCAGATCAGTAAGGTTCGGTAGAGCGTCCGCCCCCGGATCTCGCGATCGGCGAACACCGCCAGGACCAGCGCGGTGCCCATCGCCAGCATTGTGACGGCGACACAGAACCCCACCGTGCGCACAGCCGAATCCCGATAAAGCGGGTCGGCGAACAGGTCGGTGAAATTTTCCAGCCCGACGAACTGGGTTTTGATGCCAAAGGCGTCCTGCCGGGTCAGGCTGAACCAAAGCGCCTGCCCGGCCGGCCACAGGAAGAAGAAAAAGGTCAGCAGCAGTTGGGGTGCCACCAGCAGCGCCGGCAGCACCCATCCCGCGAAGATCGTCCGGCGTTCCATCCGGCGGCCGACCGATCGGTGTGACTAGCCTTTCACCGATTTCTCAAACTCGCGCAGCACCTTGTTGCCGCGCATCACCGCATTGTCGAGCGCGACCTTGGCGTTCTGCTGGCCCTGCAACCCTTTTTCCATTTCTTCCTGGATGATGTTGCGCAATTCGACCATCCGCCCCAGGCGGAAACCCTTCGAGTTGGCGGTAAGCTTGCCGCGCGAGAGCTGGATGATCGGGATGTCGGTGCCGGGGTTTTTTTCGTAGAAGCCTTGTTTCTTCGACAGTTCGTAGCCGGCCAGTGTCACCGGCACGTAGCCGGACACCTGGTGCCAGTGCGCATCCTGCTCGGGCTGGCCGATATAGTGCAGGAAGCTTGCCACGGCCTTGTATTCCGCCGGGCTGCGGCTCGGGGCGGTCATTGTCCACAGGCTGGCGCCACCGATCACCGAGTTGATCGGATGCGGGTTCACTTCCGGGTCGGTCGGCAGCAGGGCGGCGAGCGAATTGAACTTACCATCCCGTTTGAACGCCGCCCGCGCTGCCGAGGAAGTGAAAATGATCGCGGCCTCACCGGACACGAACAGCGGCTCGCCCGCGCTGTCGCGGCCGCCATACTTGAACAGGCCCTCCTTGGACATGTCGAACAGGCGTTGCAGGTTTTTCACGAACGGCGCGGCATTGATCACCAGTTCGGTGTCCAGACCATCGAAGCCGTTCGCCTTGGTGGCGACCGGCAGGTCGTGCATGGCGCCGAATTCCTCGATATGCACCCAGGTCGGCCACGCAGTGGTCATCGGGATCGCGGTCGCCTTCTTGGCCTTCAGCGTCCGGCACGCGGCGATAACCTCGGTCCAGGTGGTGGGCGGCTTGGCGGGGTCGAGCCCGGCCTTCTCGAAGGCGTCTTTGTTGTACCACATCACCGGGGTGGAGGAGTTGAACGGCATCGATGCCAGCCGCCCATCGGACAGGCTGTAATAGCCGCGCACGCCACCGATATAGGCGGCCGGATCGAGGGTCACGCCGGTTTCCTGGCTCAATTGCCAAACCTGCTTCACCGCCGGGCCGGCGGCCAGCATCGAGCCGGTGCCGACCTCGAACATCTGCACGAGGTGCGGCGCCTTGCCGGCGCGCCAAGCGGCGATCGCCGCGGTCAAGGTTTCCGGGTAGCTACCCTTGAAGATCGGCTCGACCTCATAGGCGGTCTGGGACGCGTTGAAGCCTTTGCAGATATTGCCCAATTCCTCGCCCAGCGGGCCGGACATGGCGTGCCAGAACACAATTTTGGTTTTGCTGCCCTGGGCTGCGGCGCCATGCGCCAGCGCGGCGGTGGCGGTCAGGGCGGCGGTTCCGGCGAGAAGCGTGCGACGCTGCATGGGCATGGTTTCCTCTGCTGTTGACGGCCTTGCTCTAGGCCGCAATTGTTGCCGTCGTGCGACGGATTTATGACGCTCCGATGATCCGCGCTAGCGCGGCTTACGCGCCGCCCATAGCACCAAATAATGCGCCGGCAACGCCCACAGCGTGCCGGCGAGCAGAAAATAGGCCAGTTGCAGTGCCCAGTGCAACGCGATCACGCGGTCCGCCAGCGCCACCGCGCCGCCGACATAAGCCACGAAGCCTGCCAGCCCGAACAGGATGGCGATCCAGATGCGATGCATCGCCAACAGCTAGCGCGATGCTTGCGCCCCCGCAACTCCAGGCTATACAGCGGCCGACGTTACCCAAGCTGGAGCAGTTCGTATGAACCTGAAGGACCATATTCGCGGCATTCCGGACTTTCCGAAGCCGGGGATCCTGTTCTACGACATCTCCACCCTGCTGCGGCACGGCGACGCCTGGCAAGTGGCGATGGGGCGGATGGCCAATGTGGTGCGCAGCTACAACCCCGATGTGATCGCCGGCATCGAATCGCGCGGGTTTCTGCTGGCGGCGCCGTTGGCGCTGAAGCTCGGCTGCGGCTTCATCATGCTGCGTAAGCGCGGCAAGCTGCCGGGGCCGGTGATCGGGCTGGATTATGATTTGGAATATGGCTCGGACCGCATTGAAATCCAGGCCGATGCGATCAGCGCCGGCCAGCGCGTGGTGCTGGTGGATGATCTGCTGGCCACCGGCGGCACGATGGCTGCCGGCATCAAGCTTCTACGCCAGGTCGGCGCCGAGGTTCCCGCCGTCGCCGCTTTGATCGAACTCACCTTTCTCGGCGGCCGCCAACGCCTCGATCTGCCGGTCGAAACCCTGGTCGCCTACGACGCTTAAGCTTTGCTGAACCTATTGCCGCCATCCTGACTGCACGCCAAAAATGGCGCGCTGTTAAGGATGCAAAATGCACCCCCCGGATGCATCGATCACGATTGCCATGGCCCATGCCGGCCGCGCCGAGTGGGCGCAGGCACGCAGCCTGCTCGAACAGGGCCTATCCCAGCCGGAAACGCGCTACCAAGCCGGCTTTCTGCTCTGGGAAGTGTGTCAGGTGTTGGCCGATCCGATCGCCGCGGTCGGCCATTTGCGCAGCGCGTTGGAAATCTCCCCGATAACCTCGCGCCCGGCCGAACACCCGGCGCGACGCGTCCTGGCGTTGGCGGTGCCGGGCGATTTTCAGGCCAATCTGCCGCTGGCGATGCTGCTGACCGAGGCCAGCACGCATCTCTACACCTACTGGCTGCATGACGTAGAAGCAGCGATCGCCGATCCGGCGCGCCTGGCCCGAACGCTTCCCGATGATATCGATTGTGTGTTTGTCGCCATCGCCGAAGATGCGCGTCATATCCGTGCGTTGACGGCCGCAGCCGCATTGGCCGATGCGCTGGCGTTGCCGGTGATCAATGTGCCGGCCCGGATTGCAGCGGCATCGCGCGACCATGTCGCCCGCATGCTCCAGTCTGTGCCTGATACGATCGTGCCGACGCAAACTTTGTGCGCGCGCGCGGAGGTTTTAGCCGCACCTGTTGGCTATCCCCTCATCATCCGACCACGTCATTCACATGCCGGCGCGGCGTTGACACGGATCGCCGACGTTGCGGAACTATTCGCCTATTTGCAGGCCAATCCTGAAGAAAGCAGTTTCTATCTGGCGCCCTTCATCGATTATCGCAACGAAGATGGCCGCTGGCGCAAATACCGCGTCATCTTCGTCGACGGCCACCCCTGGCCGTTTCACATGGCGGTGCACGATGATTGGGCCGTCTGGTATTACAACGCCGGCATGGACCGCGACCCCACCAAGCAGGCCGAGGAGGCCCGCTTTCTCCACAACATCGAAGATGTCTTCCCCCCCGCCGCCATGCAGGCACTACACACGATCGCCGAGCGCATCGGCTTGGATTATTGCGGCCTCGATTGCGGCCTGCTCGATGACGGTACCGTGGTGGTGTTCGAGCTGGAAACCGGCATGATAGTGCACGATCGAAACGAAGACTCAGTCTACGAATACAAGATCGCGCCCGCCCGCCGCATTCTCCGCGCGGCGGAGGCGATGATCGATCGTCGGATCGCGGCCTTCAAGCGCTGAACGCGGGCAGCCGTTGCAGCACCGCCGGCGGCATCGCCGGCTGGGCGGCGATTTGCGATCGCAACCCGTCCGCCAGATTCTGGTTCACGTCCATCAACGGCTGCAACGAGACCGGCGACGACATCGCGGCGAGGCAATAATGCATTGCCCAAAGCCCGAGCCCCACCAGTTCGGACCGCAGCGAAGCCGGCAACGTGTTGGCATCGCCCCCGAGGTCGCGCACCAGAATGGACCAAAGCTGATGGGTTTTGTACAGGGCCGCCACCCGGTCCTGCGGCGTGGTCGCACGCTGCAACCGCGCATTGCAAAAACCAAAGGCCAGGGCCTCGGTCTCCCGCGGCGTTCCGCCCGCCAAATCTGACGATCTCGAATAAGCCGACGCACCGCTCATGAAATCTCCCATTCCGGTGATCCGGAATATTCCTTGCTCATTCAGAAAAACTTTCCAAACGGACGTTCGGGAAAAACAGACCGGCCGGGTTTTCACCCGGCCGGCCCTGAGGTTAGCGGAACAGTTGCATCAAAGCCTGTGGCGCCTGATTGGCGATCGACAGCGCCTGCACCGCTAGCGACTGCTTGGTTTGCAGCGAGGTCAATTTCGCGCTTTCCGCCGCCATGTCGGAATCTGTCAGCGCGCCCAGCCCGGCGGTGAGCGACGCTCTCAGCGACGCGGTGAAGTTGGACATCCCGGCAATCTGCTGCTGGGCCTCGCCCAGGACAGCGGTTTTAGTGTTCATCGCGTTCACTGCGGAATCGACGATCGTGATCGCCGCCGCCGCGCCAGAAAGCACCGTGTTGGTCACGCCGCCGCTGGTGAAGGTGGTCGAGGATGCAGCGCTGGTAATGCCCTTGCCGCCGATGTTGATACTGCCGTCGCTCTGCACCTCAGCACCAAAGCCCGCTGCCTTCATCGCGGTAACCAGTGCGCCCACCATCTGGTTGGTGGACTGCGTGGTCGGGGTAACCTGCACCGCAGTTACCAGGTTATTCGCCGTCGGCGTGCTGGTCAGCGGTGCCGTGCCATTTGAGAATTCGAAGGTGTAACTTTTGATGCCGTCGGACAGTACCACTTTGTTGCCATTGGCCACCGCAAAGGTATTGCTGAAGGCCAAATTCATCGCGGTACTGTTCACCCCCAGCCCGGTCAGGCCCAGGCCGGTCGCGGTGATGTTCTGGTTGCCGACGGTAATCTGGCTGCCTTTGATATCCTGCACCACGCTCAGGCTCGGCGACGTGCCATCCAGCAGATTGACCCCGTTGAAGCTGGCACTTTGGGCGAACTGGTTGATATTGGCGAGGATGGCGGTGATCTGCTGCCCCATCACTGCCGGGTTGATGCCCTGCTGCTGCGCCTGCACAACGGTATTTTTCAGGGTGGAAAGTTGCGAAGAAATCTGCGCGGCGGTAGAGGTCGCTACCGATAGGGTAGCGTTGCCGAACGACAGGTTGCTAGAGACTGCCGCCAGGCCGGAGAGATCGGCGTTCATCGTATTCGAGATATCGTAGATCGCCGGATTGTCGGAGGCTTGCGAGACCATCAGACCGGTCGAAATCGCCCGCTGTGTGGTCTGCAACTGCGCCTGCGTGGCGCTCAGGGTCGACAACGCCGCCATGGCGCCCAGGTTGGTATTGACGGAAAACATGCGGACTATCCTTTTGTTGCTACCGCGTTAGAAAGCAATGCATCGCCCGACTTTTTCCTGCGCGCATCGTCACTCTGCCGCAAGAAAATGAAGAAACCCTGAACCAAGCGACCATGATTGGAAGAAAAAATTTCCTGCCGCTCTTTTCGCAACCGCCCTGAGGTCGATCAGGACAATCCTGCGAACGCAACTCCCCTCGTCAAACCGCTGCCACCGCAATCGGCGCCAGCGCCGCGAACCCATCGGCCCGCCCCAACACCGCGTCCTCATGGCGAATGATCCGCCGCACCAGTTTCAGCGCCTGATAACAATCATCCGCCCGGGCGGCGAGCATGGCGCGATCGAGAATTTCGCTCGCCAGAACCGATGTTGTCGCCGCCTTGAACGCTTCGATCAGGCTGTTGGCCTGCGCCAGCCCCACAGTTTGTTCGGCGTCGGTGCCGACATAGGCCGTTTGCAGGGCAAAATAAATCCGCCGCGCCGGGCTGTCGGCGGCAGTGGCCGGCATGATCTGCTTGCCGAACAAAAATCGCGCGCGCGCGGCGAGCTCAATGCGGGCTTTGGTGCGAAAGCGAATGGAAGCGCCGTTCAGCACCATCAGATCGCCCTGGCGAAGTTCGAGAACCAGATTTGGCATTGCATGGACCCTTTCTGAGTCGTTGAAAATTCTTCCAGGCGCTAGCCCGCACGTCTCACCGGGATCGCGCATGCTTGCTTGGTCTTGTCCGCAGCAGCCTTGTTCGAAAGGTGCCAGCGACGAACAATCCCGGCGCAATCATCGCGCGCGCCTGTTAGAAATGCGGGTTAAGCCATGCGAAAGTTCGTTCGACCACCCATCGTTTGAGCAAGATGACGAAGCATTTGACACTGTCTGACCGCTTGATGATATCGATGGCAAGGCCCGGTAATTGCGAAGCCGTGCAAGTGTGCAACGACGATCGGGAAGCGAAGCCGCTTCGCTGCCGCCCAAGGGGTGCTGAATGTCGGCGGTATGCACAACAGCGTCCAGCAGATTGCCCAAGGTGTTGGTAATGATATGGCGCTT
>JAYTQP010000406.1:0-5603 GCA_043746675.1 Rhodospirillales bacterium
GCGCTGAACGGCAACCGCTTCGACCACGATATCTCCACCCTGCTGGCGCGCGAAGTGCGGGTGGAAAACGATGCCAACTGCTTCGCTTTGTCGGAAGCCACCGACGGGGCTGGCGCCGGGCAGCACGTCGTGTTCGGGGTGATCCTCGGCACCGGCTGCGGCGGCGGTGTGGTGGTCGGCGGCCAGGTGATCCGCGGACGACATCATATTACCGGCGAATGGGGCCATACCCCCCTGCCCTGGCCGCGGCCGGATGAACAGCCCGGCATACTATGCTGGTGCGGGCATCGTAACTGCATGGAAACCTACGTCGCCGGCCCCAGCCTGGCACGCGATTGCGACGGACCGGCGGCGCACAACGCCCACGCTGTCGCCGCCCGCGCGGCTGCGGGCGAGGCCAAGGCGATTGCCGCACTTGACCGCCACGCCGACCGCCTCGCGCGCGGCCTTGCGGTGGTGGTCAATATTCTCGATCCCGATGTGATCGTGCTCGGCGGCGGCCTGTCCAACCTGGCACATCTTTATGCCGAGCTGCCGAAACGGATGGCGCACTACGTGTTTTCCGATTTCGTGCACACCCCGATCGTGGCGAACCAGCATGGCGACAGTTCCGGCGTGCGCGGCGCCGCCTGGCTCTGGCCACCGCCGGCCTGATGCAAACGCTCTGTCGCGATTGCGGGATGTCGCCGGTCGAAGCGCCGGCGTGCCCGCATTGCGGCGGACGGCGGATTTTGCGCCATCCCGAATTGTTCGACCTCGCCATCGCGCATGTGGATTGCGATGCGTTCTTCGCCAGCGTGGAAAAGCGCGACCGGCCGGAACTGGCATCCCGCCCGGTGATCGTCGGCGGCACCGGTGGTCGTGGGGTGGTTTCCACCTGCTGCTATGTCGCCCGTATCTCCGGGGTGCGCAGCGCGATGCCGATGTATATGGCGTTGAAGGCCTGCCCGGACGCGGTGGTGATCCGCCCGGATTTCAGCAAATACAACGCCACCGCCAGGCAGATCCGCGAACTCATGCGCCGGCTGACGCCGCTGGTGCAGACGCTTTCGATCGATGAGGCGGTGCTGGATCTGTCCGGCACCGCCGCACTGCACGGCGCCCCGCCGGCTGCGGTGCTGGCGCAACTGACCAAGGATGTCGAGCGCGAGGCCGGGGTGACGATTTCGATCGGGCTGGCGCGCAACCGGCTGATGGCGAAAATCGCCGCCGGGCGGGACAAGCCGCGCGGCTTCTGCGTGATCGGCGGCGAGGCGGCCGGCTTGCTGGCGGGCGAGCCGGTGCGGCTGCTGCCCGGCATCGGCCCGGCGTTCGCGCGCAAGCTGGACGGCATGGGCATCACCAAGCTCGGCCAGATGCAGGGGCTCGACGACCGCGAGGCACGGCGTCGGTTTGGCGAGGACGGGCCGGCGTTGGTGCGGCGCAGCCGGGGCGAGGATGCCAGGGCGGTCGATCCGCGCCGGGATACCAAGTCGATCAGCGCCGAGACCACGTTCAGCACCGATCTGACCCGGATCGAGGACCTGGAAGCGCAGCTCTGGCGGCTCTCGGAAAAGCTCGGCGGGCGGCTCAAGGCGGACGGATTTGCTGCCGTCGGCGTGGTACTGAAGCTTAAGACCGCCGGCTTTTCCAGCCGCACCCGCAACCAGCGCCTGCCACAGCCGTCGCGCCTGCCGGAAACCTTGTTCGAGGCGGCGCGGACATTGCTGGCGAAGGAGGTTGATGGCACCGCGTTTCGGCTGATCGGCATCGGCGCCACCACGCTTGCCCCCGGCGAGGCCGCCGACCGGCCCGATCTGGCCGACCCCGGCACCGCGCTGCGGGTTGCCCGGCAGATCGCGATCGACCGGCTGCGCGATAAATTCGGCGCCACCGCCGTCATCCGCGGCCGAGGCTTCACGCCGACGAAATCCTGAGAAGTTTTCGCTTCCTTGCTTCCCGATTGACAGCCCCGGAAGCGCGGCTGATGGTTCGCGCCACCAATAGGAAGGATACCGTTATGATCGGCTACGCCATGCGCGGCACCAATCCGGCAGACCTTCCGGACGGACGCTAACCGATGCTGCCCCCGCTCGATCCGGTGCGTGGCGACGATGTGATGCCAACCCGTACGTCGGTGGTGGTGATCGGCGGCGGCATCATCGGCACCACGGCGGCGTTGTTTCTGGCGCGCAAGGGTGTGCCGGTGGTGGTGTGCGAAAAGGGCCAGATCGGCGCCGAGCAATCCGGCCGCAACTGGGGCTGGACCCGGGTAATGGGCCGCGACATGGCGGAAATCCCGCTCGGGCTGGAAAGCCTGCGCTGGTGGCGGGAGATGAATGCGCTGACCGAGGCCGATACCGGCTTCAACCAGTGCGGCATCGTCAATTTGTGCGAGACGAAGCAGGAACTGGAAGACCAGGAAGCCTGGCTGGAAAAGGCGCGGGTGTTCCAGGTTTCATCGCGCCTGCTGGGGCCAGCGGAAATCGCCGATGTGCTGCCAGGCGCGGCGCGGCCGTTCACCGGCGCGTTGTATACCCCGAGCGACGGCCGGGCGGAGCCGCAGAAGGCGGCGCCGGCGGTGGCGCGCGCGGTGCAACGGCTGGGCGGCACGGTGCTGACGCAGTGCGCGGTGCGCGGGGTGGAAACCACCGCCGGGCGGATCAGCAGCGTGGTGACCGAGCGCGGCACGATCGCCTGCGACAATGTCGTGCTGGCCGGTGGCGCCTGGTCGCGGCTGTTCACCGGCAACATGGCGGCGCACGGCATCGGCAACATCGACCTGCCGATCCTGAAGGTGCTGGGCAGCGTGATTGCCACCAAGCCACTGTCCGGTCTGCCGGAAACCACGGGTGCGACCAGAATTTTTTCGTTCCGTAAGCGCGCCGATGGCGGCTATACGGTGTCGCGGCGGAACGCCTCGATCAGCGAGATCACACCGGATAGTTTTCGCCTGCTGGGGAAATTCCTGCCATCATACCGCACATCCTGGCGCGAATTGCGGCTGCGGCTGGGCGAGCGGTTCATGACGGAATGGCACACGCCGAAGCACTGGGCGCTGGACAGCGCATCCCCGTTCGAGGCGGTGCGGGTGCTGGACCCAGTGCCGCATGACGGGGTGATCGAGGAAGCGCGGGTGGCGCTGACAGCGACATTTCCGGGCTTCGCTTCGATGCAGGAAGCCTATCGCTGGGGCGGGCTGATGGATGTGACCCCGGACGCCGTGCCGATCATCGACGAAATGGCCGCTGTGCCAGGCTTCTTCGTCGCCACCGGGTTTTCCGGCCATGGCTTCGGCATCGGCCCCGGCGCCGGCAAGATGGTCGCCGACATGATCACCGGCGAGGCCCTGGCGGTTGACCGCGAGCCCTATCGGTTTGCCCGTTTCTGAACGATGGTTGGCGCCAATCGGTAGCTGAGGTCGGTATCGACCATCGCCAGGCGCAACGCCGACGGCCCGCCGAACCAGTCGGCTGTTTCGGTGGGCAGCATGGCGAGACCCTTGGTCCAGCGGTGATCACCGCTCGGGGCGTGCCAGCCGTCGGTCAAACTAGGGTGATTGAGCGGAACGCCGCGGCCGGCATTGTTGCGCCATAGGGTGATTTCGCGCACCGCCACGCCGAGCCGGCGCCGGTCCGGATTGGCGCCGTCGATCGACGGGATCACGGTGCGGGAGGCGATGGCGATGCTGCGGAAGCCGGCCGGCAAAAGGAACGACCAGTGGCCGTCGCGCGAAAGGGTGCCATCGATGCGGCGGTTGTCGACCAGCAGATGCAGATCGGCGTTGATGCTGTCCACCCGTGGCACGAGCAGGCCGGCACGGGCGGCGACGGTGCGCCAGGCTTGTTCCAGCAGCGGCCCGGCTTCCAGCACCGGCAGGCAGGGTGGCTCGGCGGGGCGCCGCGGACGATCGGCGGTGTTCTGGAATTGCTGCGCGTTGCCGTCCTCGCGAAAGCTTTCGGCCGGGGCGCCGTCGGCACGCAGGACCGCGTGGGCATCGAGTTCGATATGGTAATATTCGATGACCCGGGCAGTGTCGTTCCACAGCACCGAAACGCCGTTGATCAGATGTTCCACCGGCACCAGCGCCGCGCCCACCAGCACGGCGTGATGGCGGGTGACATGCAGGTCCCGGCAGGGTTCATTGTCCGCCAGCGCGCCGGCGCGGACGATCACCGGGGCGACATCGCAGCGGTTGCGCGGGGTGACCAGCGAGCGGCCGAAGCCGAGCCAGACGATCGGGCGGACGCCGCCGTCATGGGTGGAAACCAGATCGCCAACCTGGAGGTCCTGCACCGCGACTTCGCCTGCCGGGGTCGCGATCATGGTGCCGCGCAGGAAGCAGGGCACCGTGTTGTTGGCGTAGATCAGCACGCCGTTCACGCCGGGGTCGCTGGACATCGCGAAACCGTTCGCGTGGGTGCCGGAGATGACAATGTTGGCCACGCCGAGGGAGCCGCTGACGTTGAGGGTGCCGTGCACCGCATCGGTCTGCATCCAGGTCAGGGTGGCGAGCGAGCCGACATTGTCAACGATGAGGACGTTGCCGGAAGCGACCCCGGTGCCCCAGAAATTGTTGACCGTGCCGGCGAAGCCGCCGGCGTTGACCAATTCCACCGTGCCAGTGCTGCCGGTGCTGCCGAAATTCACCATATTTCCAGAAGCGACGGTGCGGTCCAGCTTGAGGTAGCCGCCGCTGATTGCCTGCTCGGTGCCGGCGCCGGTGATGCTGGCGTCGATTTCCAGAGTGCCGGCCGATGCGGTAACCACGCCGGCGTTGACCAGCGCGCCGACGGCTGCAAAGTCGCGGATGATGGTGGTTTTGTTGCCGTACTGGCCGGTGGACACGTTGATCGCGGCGCCGGCGGCGATGCTGATATTGCCGGCGGTGGCGAGGCCGATGCTGCCGATCTCGATGGCGCCGGATTCCAGATCCAACGTGCTGTTGTTGTAGAGCGTCGCGCCCGCACCGATGCTGGCGGTGCCGCCTTGCACCAGGAACTTGCTGCCCACGCCGGTCGCCGCGCCGCTGCCGGTGTAGCCGCCTTCCCATAGATTGCCGGTTACCCGCAGGCTGCCGCCCGCGCTGATGCTGGTATTGCCTACCCCGTCGCGCCCGTTGACGAAGTCCGCGCTGGCGCTCAACAGCGCGGTGCCAGTGGCACCGCCAATGGTCAGCGTGCCCGTGCTTGCGGTGGTGGTGCCGTTGAGTAGGTAGTTGCGGCTGCCCACGACAACGGCAAAGGGGACATCGGCGGTGCCGGTGCCGCCTGCCGCCGCCAGCACGGTGCCACCGTTGATAATCGCCAAACTACCGTCGCCGCGCTGGCCAATGCTGATCGCGCCGTGGCTGCTGTCGAGATGCCCAGCACTGACCGTCACGCTACCGCTCGGACGCAGCGAGAGGGTTTGCCCACCAAACCCGATGCCCATCGCATACTCATTGCTGCCGCTCGGCTCCGCCCCGAGCGTCACCACCGCGCCGGTGAGAATGTTGAGGCTGCCGCTACCGAGCAACCCGACCTGGAGCAGCGCCGGGACCTTGGCGAAGACGGTCGTTGAGCCAATTATCACATTGCTCGGCAGCGCTTGGGTTAGTGTGCCGGTGTTGATCCGCCAGATCG
>JAYTQP010000407.1:0-6925 GCA_043746675.1 Rhodospirillales bacterium
GGCAAATCTGTTATATGAAGCGACATTAGTTCCCACTGCGGGAAATGCGCGCTAGGCGCCGTGCCAGGCAGTGAGGCCAGCGACCAGGATGAAGATCACACCGGCGGCGCGGCCGATTGCGGTCGCCATGCCGGGATTGCCGATGAAGGCGTCGCGGCTGCGGCTGGCGGCAATGGCCAGGCCGCCATAGATGGTCAATTGGGTCAGCGCGCATACCGCCCCGATCGCCAGCGCCTGCAGCGCGACCGAACCATATTGCGGCTTGATGAACTGGGGGTAGACGGCAAGCGTGAACAGATAGGCCTTTGGGTTGAGGATGCAGGTCAGCAGGCCCTGTCGGAAGACCGTCGGCAGCGGGCGCCGGGTGGCCGTGCCGATGCCCTCGATGACCAGCGAGGAGCGCAACAGCGTGACCCCGATCCAGGCGAGGTAGAGCGCGCCGACCAGGACCAGGCCGGTCAGCAGCGATGGCGCCCACAGCAACAGCGCGCTGACGCCGGCGGCGCCGAACCCGGTATGCAGGGCGCCGCCGACCATTATGCCCGATGTGGCCGTGAGGCCGGCACGGCGGCCGCCGGTTAGCGCGTTGGTCAGCACGAACAGCATGTCCATGCCGGGGACCAGGATGATCCCGAGCATGAGGACGAAGAATAGCCATAGATTTTGCGAATAAAGCATGTCGGTTTCTTTCATTGCGCGGGCTTGACGATGGAAAGAATTTCGTTGTTTTTCATGTTTTTGGGAATGGTTTGGCGGCGCGGTAACTGACAGCAGCATGTCAGTAGCGGCAGGAGGAGCGCGATGGCTCAGGTTTCCCGCCTGTTCGAGATCATCCAGGCGCTTCGGGTCGCCAGCCAGCCGGTGACCGGCGCACAACTGGCGACGTCGCTCGGGGTGACGGTGCGATCGATCTATCGCGACATCGCCGCGTTGCAGGCGTTGCGCGTGCCGATCGTCGGCGGCCGTGGCATCGGCTACATCATGCGTCCCGGGTTCGAATTGCCGCCGCTGATGTTCTCGATCGAGGAAACCGAGGCGGTGGTGCTGGCGTTGGCGATGCTAGCACGGACCGGCGACCCCGAACTGACCGAGGCGGCCCGGCGGGTGAACCAGAAAATCACCGCCGCGGTGCCGCCGCCGTTGCGCGCGGTGCTGGCCGCCAAGGCGCTGCATGCCTGGGGCGCGGCCTCAGTGGCGCCGGACGGGGTTAATCTCGGACTGGTGCGACGGGCGATCCGCGACGAGCAGAAGCTGGCGATCGAGTACCGCGACAACGAAGGCACTGTGACCAGCCGGACGATCCTGCCGGTAGAGCTGATCTACTACTCCGATGCCGCCAATATCGTTGCGCATTGCGAGCTACGGCGGGCCTTGCGCAATTTTCGCGCCGAACGGATTGCGCGCTGCACGGAACTGCAGGCTTTCTTCCCCGGCCAGGGCGATGGATTGCGCCAGCAATGGCGGGATGGATGGGGCAAAGGCGGTTAGGGCCGGCGTTTGAGGATGCGCCTGCCCTCGCTCCACTGCCAGGCGATCATGCCGGAGGTGCCGACGATCAGTTCCCGCGCGCGCTTGACCATCGACAGCGCGATGGCGGCGTCCGGCGGGATGGCGAACAGGCCGCCGACCAGGATGAAGCCGGCTTCCTGCACGCCGAGCGCGCCGGGTACCACGAAGCCGGCGCTGCGCGCGGCCATGCCCATGCTTTCGATCACCAGCGCCTCGCCCCAGCCGATATTGGCGCCCATCGCGGTCATCGCCAGCCAGGTTTCCGCCACCCCCAACACCCAGGCCAGCAAATGCAGGCCGGTTGCTTTCAGCAGCGCCGTCTTGTCCCGTTGCAGGCGGATCAGTTCGTCGTGCAGGCCGCGGACGGCTTCCATCGACAGGGCCGGGAACAGGCCGGTCAGTTTCTCGGCGCAAAACTCCACCAGCCGCAGCAGGCCGACGCGCTGGGCAATCACGAAACCGGCCAGCCCGATTCCCATCGCGATCATGCCGCCTTCCACCCACGGCGCCCAACTGCGATCGGCGCTGATCACCGCCAGCACGGCAATGCCCAGCAAGGTGAAAACGAACTGGGTGATGGCTTCCACCGTCACATCGATCACCGTGCCGGCGGTTGCCAGCGGGCCGGATACGCCGCGCTGCATCAACAACCTGATGCCCACCACGTTGCCGCCGAGCTGGGCCACCGGCAGCATCGAATTGACCGCCTCGCGCACCCAGCGAATGCGCAGATAGCGGCCGATTTTCGGGCGGCCTTCACCCACCGACAGCCGCCAGGCGATGCCGGATAGCCAGAGCTGGCCTATATGCAGCACGATGACCGGCGGGACGACCCAGGCGGCTGCAAGCATTTCCGCGCCGATCGTGCCGGCGCCGAACCAGGCCACCAGCGCGGTCACCACGATCACGCCAATGCCGAGGGCGATCAGGCCGAAGCGCATGGGGTCCGGCGGCGTGCTTGGTGCGGTGACGTTTTTTTCATCTCAAACCGGGTTAGGCCCGCCGTAATGCCGTCATGTCAAGAACGCTGCCCGCGGATCGGTGGAAGCCATTGATTCCAGGCCGCCGCACCGCCACAACAGCGCCATCAATCGGATAGGACCCGAAATGCGTGAGCTTCGTCTGCACAACAGCCTGACCCGTCGGCGCGAGGTTTTCGTGCCGATCGACCCTGGCCATGTGCGGATGTATGTCTGTGGTCCCACCGTCTACGATCTTCCGCATGTCGGCAATGCCCGCCCGGTGGTGGTGTACGACGTGCTGGCGCGGTTGCTGCGCCGGCTTTATCCGCGCGTGACCTATGTGCGCAACATCACCGATGTGGATGACAAGATCAACGCGCGAGCGGCGGCCTCCGGCGAACCGATCGGGGTGGTGACCGCGCGCACGACGGCGGATTATCATGCCGATATGGCAGCCCTTGGGGCTCTTCCGCCGGACGCCGAGCCGCGCGCGACCGGCCACATCGCTGGCATGATCGAGATCGCCGAACGGCTGGTCGCCGCTGGCAATGCCTATGCGGCGGAGGGCCATGTGCTGTTCGCGGTGCCGAGTTTTGCCGATTACGGCAGGCTATCGGGCCGCAATCGCGATGACCAGATCGCCGGCGCGCGCGTCGATGTGGCGCCCTACAAGCGCGACCCGGCCGACTTCGTGCTGTGGAAGCCGTCGCCGCCGGGGCTGCCGGGTTGGGATTCGCCTTGGGGCCGTGGCCGGCCGGGCTGGCATATCGAATGCTCGGCGATGTCGCGCAGCACGCTGGGGGAAAGCTTCGACATCCATGGCGGCGGCAATGATCTGGTGTTTCCGCATCACGAGAACGAACTGGCGCAGTCGCTGTGCGCGTTTCCCGGCAGCAGCTTCGCGCGTTATTGGATCCATAACGGGATGCTGAACATCAACGGCGAGAAAATGTCGAAAAGCCTCGGCAATTTCTTCACCGTGCGGCAAGTGCTGGCGATGGCACCGGGCGAGGCGATCCGGCTGATGCTGCTGCATGGGCATTACCGGGCGCCGATTGATTTCTCGGAAGCCGGGTTAGCCGATTGCCGCAAGGAGCTCGATCGGTTCTATCGCGCGATCGAACGCACGTCGGCCGCGCCAAGCGCTGACATTCCCGCCGGCGTTATGGACGCGCTGTGCGACGATATGAACACGCCGCTGGCAATCTCCGCCCTGCATGCGCTGGCCGATGCGGCGATGGCTGGCGATGCGGTGGCCTCGGCCGGCCTGCAAGCCGGGGCGCAACTGATGGGGCTGCTGCAAAGCACCCCGGCAGCCTGGTTTCAGGGTAGCGACGACAGCGGCTGGATCGATCAAGCGATTGCCGAACGGCTGGCCGCGCGCGCGGCGCGGAACTTCGCCCGGGCGGACGAAATTCGCGCCGATCTGCTGGCCAAGGGCGTGTTGCTGGAAGACAACGCCGGCGGCACCCGTTGGCGGAAAGCATGACCGGGCGCGATGGCGGCGCCGACCTGGCGCCGATCGGCAATTCGCCGGTGGTGATCCTGGTGCGTCCGCAACTGGCCGACAATATCGGCGCGGTCGCGCGCGCGATGGCCAATGGCGGGCTGTTCCATCTGCGGCTGGTGGCGCCGCGCGATGGCTGGCCGCAGCCGGCGGCCTGGCGCAATGCCTCAGGCGCCGACCGGCTGCTCGATGCGCTGACTTTGCACGAAACGGTGGCGGACGCGGTGGCCGATTTGCATCACGTGTTCGCCACCTGCCCGCGCCCGCGCCACATCGTCAAACCCGTGCTCAGCGCCCGTGGTGCCGCCGCCGAACTGCGCACCATCTGCGGCCGTGATCTGCGCTGCGGCCTGCTGTTCGGCCCGGAGCGGGCGGGGTTGGACAATGACGACATGGCGGCAGCCGATGCGCTGATCCGCTATTCGCTCAACCCGGACTTCATGTCGCTCAACCTTGCCCAGGCGGTGATGGTGATGGCCTATGAATGGTGGACGGCCGCCGACGCGACCCCGCCGCGCAGCCTGATGACCAACGAAACCGCGGTTGCCAGCAAGGCGACGCTGGACAATTTCCTGAGCCATCTGGTGCGCGAACTCGATGATTGCGGTTTTTTGCGCAACGCCCCCAAGCGGGCCGGCATGATCCGCAACATCCGCCATTTTTTTCAGCGCGGCGAGGTAACCGATCAAGAACTGCGCACGTTGCACGGCATGGTGACCGAGCTTGCGCACGGCCGGGGGGCGCGGAAAAACGCCAGCTGAGCCATTACACTACCTCGTTGGCGTGCAGGGCGGCAATTTCATCCGGGCCGAAACCGGCCTGCGCCAGTATTGTGTCGGTATCGGCACCAATCGCCGGCGGGGCGCGATCCAATTTGCCGCCGCCATGGGCGAGGCGGAAGCCAGAACCAACCAGGCGGAGCGGGCCATGCGGGCTATCGACGGTTTGCATCACGCCGCGCGCCGCGATCTGGCGGTGCTCGATAATCTCCTCGATACGCCAGATGCTGGCGGCCGGCGCGCCGGCTTGGTTGAGGCGGATTTCCCAGTTGCGCGGACTGTCGGCGGCGAGCGCGGTTTCGATGATCTCGCGCAACGCGACCTTGTTTTCGTTGCGCAAAAACCAGTCGGCGAAGCGCGGATCGGAAAAAATGTCCTCCCGATCGAGGGCTTTCATCAGGCCGCGATATTGCTTTTCGTTGTTGACGGCGAGCAGGATGTGGCCTTCAGCGTCGCCGCTGCCGGCGCGGAACAAATTGGCGGTGGTGCGCCGGCTGACCGCCTGGTTGCCGAACTGGTACTGCTTGTGCCCGGCAAGAGTGAAGTCCGCGACCTGCGGCGACAGGAAGCTCACGGTGGCGTCGAGCATGGCGACATCAACCAACTGGCCGCGATCGGTATGGGTGCGCTGGAACAAGGCGCTGGAAACCGCGAAAGCGGCGGTCATGCCGGACAGCATGTCGCAGGCGGCGAAACCGGCGCGGACCGGGCCGGTATCGGGGTGGCCGGTGATCGACATGATGCCGGACATCGCCTGGATGCGGCCGTCATAGCCGGCTTCGGTGCGATCCGGGCCAGTCTGGCCGAAGCCGGAAATGGCGGCATAGATCAGGCGGGGATTGAGGTTGGAGAGCGCCGCGTAGCCGATCCCCAGCCGGTCCATCACGCCAGCGCGAAAATTTTCCATCACCACGTCGGCGTTCAGCACCAGGCGCCGGATGATGGCGATCGCCTCCGGCTTGGAAAGATCGAGCGCCAGGCTGCGCTTGTTGCCGTTCACCGCCGCCCATGCTGGTGCCATGCCGCGGTCCGCCCACTCCCGGCTAAGCGGGGTGCGGCGCATGTCCTCGCCTTCGCGGCGTTCGACCTTGATCACGTCCGCGCCGAGCAAAGCGAGTTGAAAACTGGCGTATGGGCCGGCGAGCACTTGGGTGAAATCAAGGATTTTGACGCCGGTAAAGGGGCGCGCCTCGCTCATTCCGCCGCGACCCGGTTGGCGCGGGCCAGTTCTTTCTGGCGGTCGAACTCCGCACGGCGGCGGGCGAGTTCTTCCGGCGCCATGGTGGCGATGTTGTTGTAATCCAGCTTCCAGCGATAATCGTCGGACCAGCGAAGCGGCGACTGCGCGGTGGTGCGTGGCAGCACGGCGGATTCGAGCACCTGCAACGCCAGTTCCATCGTCAGCGCCTGGCTGTCCGGATCGTGCGGGCGACCGGCGGAATTGCCGAGCGGGAAATCCGACCACAGGAAGCGCGGCGCACCGGCATGTTCGACGATATCCTTGGCGCAGCCGGCGAGCACGGTCGGGATGCCATTGGCCTCCAGATGCCGGGCGACCAGGGTGGAGGTTTGATGGCAGACCGGGCAGTTCGGCACCAGGATGGCAACGTCCACCGCATCCTGCTGGCAGTAAGACAGGATTTCCGGCGCATCGGTATCGATGGTTATGCGGTGGCTGCGGTTGGTCGGGGCGCCGAAGAAACGTGGCGCGACGCTGCCGATGCGGCCGGCGGCGGCCAGGCGATGCAGCGCTGGCAGCGGGAACCACGTGCCGCTGTCGGTGGCGGTGGTGTGCTTGCGATCATAGCCGATGTGGCTGATGCGCATATCGTGGGCAACCGACGTGTCGCCCTGAAAAACCTTGTAGTATTTGGCGCGGCCGTTATAGGCCGCCCCCGGCCCCTGGTCGCCCTTGTCGGGCTGGTACGGCGCGGCGGTGGTGATCAGCGCGACGCGTGATTGCGACAGCGGTTTTTTCAGTCGGGTGGAGGGTGCATCGACATAATGCGCCCAGCGATACGGCGTGTCGTAGCCGATGGCGATGTAATAATCGCGGGTGCGCTGCATGTACGGGATCGGCGCATCGTCATCGGACGCGAAGCCGAGCGCTTTATCGAGATTGTCGAGCATATCAGCATATCCCTGAACGTTGGCACGACGCTAGGAGT
>JAYTQP010000408.1:0-3526 GCA_043746675.1 Rhodospirillales bacterium
GCCGCCGAAGTCGATACCGACTGCGCAAGCAGGTCGTCGAGCCGGTGTTCGGACACATCAAGCAGGCCAGAGGCTTCCGACAGTTCCTCCTCCGTGGCCTCACCAAGGTCAGAGGCGAGTGGGCGATGGTCTGCACCGTCCACAACCGCCTCAAGCTGCACAAAGCAGCAGCCTGAGAACAACGCAATCAAACACCCACACCCACGAAACACACAACCATGGTCCTGCTAGCGGGCATTCTCGAACAGGCTCCTAGTACGTGCCGCAGACCAATTCCCAGCCCCCGATTCGCTTGTTTCGCGTCAGGCCCTAAGCTTCATACTCAAACGGATCATCAACGGAATGGCAGGGCTGGGTGAACCAGTGCGCCCCGGCTTCGGTCATGTAGATGGCGTCTTCCAGCCGCACCCCGAATTCGCCGTAGATGCAGATCATCGGTTCGTCGGAAAAGCACATGCCGGCCTGGATCGGGGTCATGTTGCCCTTCACCATGAAGGCTTCTTCGTGCACATCCATGCCGATGCCATGGCCGGTGCGGTGCGGCAGGCCGGGCACCGCATAGCCCGGCCCGAAGCCGCCGGCGGCGATCGCCGCGCGGGCAGCGGCGTCCACGTTTTCGCACGGGGCGCCAAGGATGGCGGCATCGAAGGCGGCTTGTTGGGCGCGCTTTTCCAGGTTCCAGATGTTCCGCTGGCGCGGGGTTGGCTCGCCGTAGATGTAGGTGCGGGTGATGTCGGAACGGTAGCCTTGGACGGTGCAGCCGATATCGACGAGGACCATGTCGCCATCGACCAGCGTTTGCGGATACGGCACGCCATGCGGGTAGGCGGTGGCTTCCCCGAACTGCACCGCGCGCGACATTGGCTGGCCACCGAGCTTGCGGTGCGCGGCATCGATGAACGCTTGCACCTCGGCCGTGGTCATGCCCGGCGCCAGGCCGCGGGCGACGGCTTTCTGCACTTCCAGGGTGATGTTCATGGCGGTTTGCATCAGGGCGATTTCGGTGGGCGATTTTATCTGCCGGCAGGCGGCGGTGATCGAAGCCGCATTGGCGAAGCTGAAGCTGTTGCCGGCCTTGCGCAGACCGTCCACCGTGTAGAACGGGGTGGCCGGATCGATGCCGATCATACCGCTTTCATAGCCCTTGCTGCGTACCGTTTCGATCACCAGCGCGGTCGGGTCTTCGTGTTCTTCCCAGCAGCGTATGTCGGTGCCGAAGCTGAGCAGGGCGCGGGTTTTGGGCTCCTCGAAGGCCGGGCTGAGATAAGCGATTTCACCTTCCGCCGGAATAACCGCGCCGTGCAGCCGTTCGGTGAGGTTGAGGACGATGCCGGTGAAATAGCGCAGGCTGGTCGAGGTATCGAGATAGAGCGCCTGCATACCCTGCTGGCGCATCAGCACCTGCGCCCGCGCCACCCGCGCTTGCAGCTCGGCGACCGCGATCGGCACCACCGAGTCGGTCATCGGCGCCATCCGCGCCAGTTCCGCCGCAAAGCTCGAACCGCCCACCCCGATCACCATCTGCCGCTCCGCCCAATGTTCGCGCCGACGCTATGCCATCGGCCCAGGCGGCGCCAGAAGCCAATCTAGAGGTGGTCATGCGGCAGGCGACGTGCCACGCTGATCCGAACGCAGGGGCGAAGGAGCGCGATTGATCGTGGTGCAACGCAATTTGTCAGGGTTGCTGGTGCTCTGCGCCGTAACCATGATTTTTCTGCCGCTGCTGCTGACCTTCTATCTAAGCGTGTTCGACGAAACGATCATCGTCTTCCCCCCACACGCCTATACCCTGCGCTGGTACGCCCGCATCTGGCCGGAATTCGGCGATGCGCTGCGGACCAGTTTTTTCGCCGCCCTGGCGGCGGTGGCGATCAGCCTGCTGCTGGGCGTGCCGGCCGGGATCGGCCTGTCGCGCTATCGGTTTCGTGGCCGCGATGCGCTGGCAACCCTGCTGCTGGCGCCGCTGACGGTGCCGGGCATCGCCATCGGGCTGGGAATTTTCGTCCTCGCCGTGCTGATCGAAGAACGTACCGACTGGGCGATCAGCGGCTCGCTGGCGCTGATGATCGCCGCCCACGTGCTGATCACCACGCCCTGGGTGGTGCGGCTGTGCCTGGCGTCGCTGGCCAACCACGATCCGGCGGCGGAGGAAGCCGCCGCCAGCCTCGGCGCCAGGCCGCTGGCGGTGATCTGGCGGGTGACCTTGCCGGCGATGCGCAGCGGCATCATCGCCGGCGGCCTGTTCGCCTTCATTATTTCGTTCGAGAACCTGGAAATGACGCTGTTCCTCACCGCACCGGGGATGACCACCCTGCCGATCGCGGTGCTGCAATATTTGCAGTATCATATCGATCCGCTGGTCGCGGCGATCGCGGTGGCGCAGGTGGTGTTCGTCGGTGGCGCGCTGATGCTGCTGGACCGGCAGGTCCGGCTGGCGCAGGTGCTGGCATGACAAGGCTGACGTTGGATCGGCTGGAAAAACGCTACGGCAACGCGCTGGCGGTGGATCGGATCAGCCTGGATATTCCGTCCGGCGAGCTGGTGGTGCTGCTGGGGCCGTCCGGCTGCGGCAAGACAACGACCTTGCGGATGATCGCCGGCTTCATTGCAGCCAGCGGTGGCGATGTTTTGCTGGATGGCAAAAGCATTCTCGATCTGCCGCCGTACCGGCGCGAAATGGGGCTGGTGTTCCAGTCCTACGCGCTATTTCCGCACATGTCGGTCGCCCGCAACATCGCCTTCGGGCTGGAAATGCGCGATGTCACGCCGCCCGATCGGGCCAAACGGGTGGCCGAGATGCTGGCGCTGACCCAGTTGGAGGCGCTGGCCGAACGGCTGCCGCGGCAGCTTTCCGGCGGCCAGCAGCAGCGCGTGGCACTGGCGCGGGCGCTGGCGATCAACCCGAAAATCCTGCTGCTGGACGAGCCGCTCTCCAACCTCGATGCCTCCTTGCGGGCCGAGGTCGGGCGCAACATCCGCCTGATGCAACGGGCCGCCGGGCTTACCACCATCATGGTGACGCACGACCAGGATGAAGCGATGGCGATGGCCGACCGCCTGGTGGTGCTGCGCGACGGCCGGGTGGAGCAGAGCGGCACCCAGGAAGACCTCTACGAACGCCCGGCAACCCCGTTCGTCGCCAGCTTCATCGGCCGCAGCACGATGCTGGACGGCACGCTGGAAGCGGGAACGATTGCGATCGACGGCGTTGCGGTGCAGTTGGCCGGCCGCTATGGCGGCCGCGGCGCCTGCACCCTGGCGCTGCGGCCGGAACGCCTGCACATCGATGGCAGCGAGGCCGGCCGCGTCGCCGGGGTCGTCGAACTGGCGAGCTACCTCGGCCCGGTGCGTGAACATCTCGTGCGCATCGCCCCGAACCAGCATCTGCTGGTGCGCGAACCCAGCGCCACCCCGGGCCGCTTGCATCAAACCGGCGAACGCGTGACGGTAACCTGGGATGTTGCCGGCGAGCGGATTTTCGACGCCAGCAAAACGCCTTTGCCAACGCTCTCCTGAAACCTCCAAC
>JAYTQP010000409.1:0-1925 GCA_043746675.1 Rhodospirillales bacterium
ATCGGAACGTTGCTCGGCTGCATCGCGCTTGGTGTGCCGATTGCCTATTCGCTCGGGCTTGCCGCCATGGCGGCGGCCTGGTGGATCGATATTCCGCTCGAAGCCATCATGCTGCAAGTGTCAAGCGGGGTCAGCAAGTTTTCCATGCTGACCATCCCGTTCTTCGTGCTGGCCGGCGCGCTGATGGCCGAAGGCGGCATCGCCCGCCGGCTGGTTGCCTTCGCCAATGTGCTGGTCGGCATGCTGCGGCTGCGCGGCGGGCTGGCGGTGGTCAACATCGTCGCCTCCACCTTCATGTCCGGCATTTCAGGCTCGGCGGTGGCCGATATCTCGGCGATCGGATCGGTGATGATCCCGCAAATGGAGAAGGCCGGGTATCCGCGGGTGTTCGCCACCAATGTCACGATTTCGGCATCCGTGCAGGCGCTGCTGATCCCGCCGAGCCACAACGCGGTGATCTATTCGCTCGCCACCGGCGGCACTATTTCCATCCTCAGCCTGTTCCTCGCCGGCGTCGTGCCGGGGCTACTGCTCGGGTTCTCGCTGATCGTGCTGGTGGTTGTGATGGCCTATCGCAACAATTATCCGATGGGCGAGGCGGTGCCGCTGCGCGATGCCGCGCGCATGGCGCTCGATGCGTTCTGGGGCCTGATCACCCTGATCATCATCCTCGGCGGCATCCTCGGCGGGGTTTTCACCGCCGTTGAAGCCGGCGCGGTGGCCTGCGTCTGGGCGTTTTTCGTGACCATGTTCATCTACCGCGAATATCGCTGGCGCGATCTGCCAATTCTGGTGCACCGCACCCTGCGCACGGTGGCGATGGTGATGACATTGATCGCCTTCGCCTCCTCGGTCGGCTACATGATGGCGCTGATGCAGGTGCCGGCCCACATCACGCAGTTCTTCCTTACGTTTTCGCACAACAAGAACGTCATCCTGCTGATGATCAACGTGCTGCTGCTGGTGCTCGGCTGCCTGCTCGATATGGCGCCGGCGATCCTGATCTGCACCCCGATCCTGCTGCCGGTCATGGTTAATTTCGGCGTCGATCCGGTGCATTTCGGCATGATCATGCTGATGAACCTCGGCATCGGCCTGTGCCATCCGCCGGTCGGCGCCATCCTGTTCGTCGGCTGCGCGGTGGGGAAGGTTTCGATGGAGGAGGTGATGAAGAAAATCTGGCCCTTCTACCTCGTGATGTTCATCGTCCTGATGCTGGTCACCTACATCCCCGACCTCTCGTTGTGGATGGTCCATCGCTATGGATAGCCCGCGCTACATCCGGCTGCATGCCACCGACAATGTCGCCATCGTCGCCAACGCCCGCGGCCTGCCGGCGGGCAGCGTGTTTCCCGATGGGCTGACCTTGCGCGAACGGGTGCCGCTCGGCCACAAGCTGGCATTGGTCGATATCGCCGCCGGAACCATCGCCACCGGTGCGGCAACCATCGAACAAACCGGCCAAGCCCTGTTCGAACGCATCCTCGACACCGCCTCCGGTCGCAACATCCCCTGGGCCGACCGCTGGGGCATCGCCAACACCCTGGCCCTGTTCAATCCGGCACCTGTTACCTGAGGCTGGGGGCTGGCGGGAAGCAAGCAAGGCCAGGGCGCTGCCCTGGACCCGCAAGGGGACAGGGGTCCCCTTGACCCCATCACTTTTAGGCAAGGGTTCGGGCCATCGAAGAAGGGGGCCAACACCGATGTTGCAACCTCCGCGTTGGCCCCCTTCTTCGATGGCCCGATGCTTCGCTTAAGTAACGGGTCAAGGGGCCGCTGCCCCTTGCGGGGTCCAGGGGCAGCGCCCCTGGCCTTCCTTACTGCGCCACCGCCGCCGACCATGGCGACACCGCGTCGCTAACGCCACGGCGGGTTCCATCGGGCGCCATGGTGATCACATTCGGGCAGGCGAAGTTGATCGGCAT
>JAYTQP010000410.1:0-2423 GCA_043746675.1 Rhodospirillales bacterium
TCGTGCTGGTGCGGCAGGGCGCCGTGAATGTCGTGCGTCTGCTGCGCCATGATATCCACCCAGCGACGCTGGTAGCCGCGCGCGAAGCCGGCATTGGCGCGCCCGCCGGTCATGTGATCGAGCATGGCGATATCTTCCGCCACCCGGATCGGGTTGGCCGCCGGCAGCACGATGCCAAGCTGCCCGACCCGGATGCGCTTGGTCTGCATGGCGAAATAGAGATCGAGCAGCACGGGGTTGTTAGACAGCTCGAAGCCTTCAATATGGAAATGATGTTCGGTGAAGCTCACACTGTCGTAGCTCAGCGTGTCCGCCAGCTTGATCTGTTCGGACAGTTCGGCGAGCATGCGCTGGTAAAGCTCCGGCCGCATGCCGGCCATGCCGCGCTCGATGTCCGCGCGGCTGCCGATGCTGGGCAGATAGAACAAGGATGCCTTCACGTTTGCGCTCCCGGCTGGTTTGGTGATGTTGCCGGTAGCATCGCACCGAAGCCGGCCAGGCGCGAGGCCAATGGGGTTACAGGAGTTTTTGCATGCAAACCGTTCTGATCGTTCTGGTGGCGCTGGCCATGCTCGGCGTGCTCGGCGTGCTGGTCGCCGGCATGGTCGGCCTGGCCCGTGGCGGCGGCGACCCGCAACGGTCCAACAAGCTGATGCAATGGCGTGTCATCCTGCAGGCGGTCGCCATCGGCCTGTTCATGTTATTGTTAATGCTCACCCGCTAGTTAAGCAAACGAAACTAAGTGTCAAACGTTTTTTGCTTCTTTTTTTCAAAAAAGAAGCGCTTCAAAGAACTTCTTTTTTGAAAAAAAGAAGCAAAAAACTTTTCCCCACTTGGCTTGGGTGCTTGCCTTCGGCGTGCCTGGATGGCCGGCGAAAGGCCGTTCTGCCGTGCGTGCGCAACGTTTGACAGTCCAAGCGGGCCGCCACTATGGTCCGCCGCACTTTTCGCAGGTGCGAAGGCGGCATACGCCTCACCACTCCTGCCTCAACAACATCAGGAAGCGGTACGCCAGACCATGAAGATTCTTGTCCCCGTCAAGCGGGTGGTCGACTACAACGTCAAGGTCCGGGTGAAGTCGGACGGCACCGGGGTGGAAACCGCCGGGGTGAAGATGTCGATGAACCCGTTCGACGAAATTGGCGTCGAGGAAGCCGTCCGCCTGAAGGAAAAGGGCGTGGCGACCGAGATCATCGCGGTTTCCATGGGGGTGGCGGCCTGCGCCGAGACCATTCGCACCGCGCTGGCGATGGGGGCCGATCGCGGCATCCTGGTCGAAACGGACGTCGATCTGCAGCCGCTGGCGGTCGCCAAGCTGCTGCGCGCGATCGCCGACAAGGAAGCGCCCGGCCTGATCATCCTCGGCAAGCAGGCGATCGACGACGATATGAGCGCGACCGGCCAGATGCTGGCAGCCCTGCTCGGCTGGTCGCAGGGCACGTTTGCCAGCGAACTCAGCTTCGATGGCGCCACCTTGACGGTGAAGCGCGAAGTCGATGGCGGGATGGAAACCATCGCGCTGACCCTGCCATCGATCGTGACCACCGATCTGCGCCTGAACGAGCCGCGCTATGCGTCGCTGCCGAACATCATGAAGGCGCGCAAGAAGCCGATCGAAACCATCAAGCCGGCCGATCTGGGCGTGGATGTCACCCCGCGGCTGACCGTTGTTTCGGTCGCCGAGCCGCCGAAGCGGCAGGCCGGGGTGAAAGTGGGTTCGGTCGCCGAACTGGTGGCCAAGTTGAAGACCGAAGCGAAGGTGATCTGACCATGACCGTTCTTGTATTGCTCGATCACGAAGCAGGCCTGATCAAACAGCCCTCGCGCTCCGCCATTGCCGCGGCCGGCAAACTGGGCGCCATTCATGTGCTGATCGCCGGCAGCAGTGTGCAGGCGGCGGCCGATGCCGCGGCCAAACTGCCCGGCGTCGCCAAGGTGCTGCTGGCCGATGCGGCGGATTACGCCAATGCGATGGCCGAACCGATGGCGGCTTTGCTGGTGGCGCTCGCCCCCGACTATTCGCATCTGCTCGCCGCCACGACGGCAGTCGGTAAGAACATCATGCCGCGCGTCGCCGCTTTGCTGGACAGCCAGCCGATCAGCGACATTTCCGAGGTGATCGACGCCGATACCTTCGTGCGGCCGATCTACGCCGGCAACGCGCTGGCGACGGTGAAAAGTTCGGACGCCAAAAAAGTGATCACCGTGCGTGCGGCGAGCTTCGATCCGGTTGCGGCCGAGGGTGGCAACGCGGCCATCGAAGCGGTGGCGCCGGCGGCCAATCCGGCGATTTCCCGCTTCGTATCGTCTGAGCTCTCGAAAAGCGAACGCCCCGAGCTTACCGCAGCGCGCGTCGTGATTTCCGGCGGGCGCGGCATGCAGAACGGCGATAATTTCAAGCTGCTGGACCCGATCGCCGACGC
>JAYTQP010000411.1:0-11402 GCA_043746675.1 Rhodospirillales bacterium
CGCAGCCGCCCGGCCATCGGCGCACCGATCACCGCGTCCGACCGCGCCACCACCTGCACGCCTACAACGTCGGGCGCGTCCACCAGCGGTGCCGCGCGCACCGGCGACCGCAGCGGTGCCGCCGGCGGCATTGGCGCCGTTTCGGTCGGCAGCGACGGCGCCTGGGTAATCCCGCCAACCGGCGCAGCTGCAAAGGCCGGTACCGCCAGCAATGCAACCAAACACATGACCGCCGCACCCACCCGCGTCACCACCGCTATCCCGCGGTCGGCGTCATCGCCAGGCGACGCGTCGCCACCGGCTGGCCTTGCGGTGCGGCCGGCGGGGTCGCCTGCGAAACCACCGGCGCTGCCGCGGCCGCCTCGGCGGCATTCAGATCGGGCAGCGCGCCGGCCTCCCAGCCCTGAATCGCGGCGCTCACCCGCTTGGTCAAGGTCGGCAGATCATCGAGGTCGGCGCTCGGCGGCACCAGATCGACGCCGACCGAGGCATAGACCGCCGCCAGTGAGGTGTGCACCGTCGCCGCCGAACGGTCCCGCTGCAAGCGCGCAACCAGCCCGCCGAGCGCCCGCCGCAACACTTCGGCCTCCGACTCCGCCCCGGCATCGCCGGCGTTGCGGGAGTATTTCTGGATCTCGCTTTCGACCTCATCGGCCTGCCTGGCCATCTTCAGATCGTCCAGCGCGTTCAGATACTGGCGATAGCTGAGGTTGATCTGGGTCAGCGCCGCCACACTGAGCGCGAGGCGGCGCTGCTTGGTGATTTCCAGCGAGGTCTCGGCCACCTTGATCGCCTTCGGTCCCTGGATCAGCGCCATCAGATTCCAGGTCGCCCGCACCCCGAGCACGCCCCAGATGTTGTTGTAAAGATAACGGTTGGAATCCCAGTTGATGCTGCCTAGCCCGCCGATGCCGGGCATCATGCGGATCATTTCCTTGTAAATGTCCTGCCGGTCGATCTTTTCCTGATACGCCTCAACCCGCAATTCCGGCCGCAGCGCCAGACCGGCTTCCTCCAGCCTGGACATGTCGAGTTCGAGCGATTTTGGCGCCGAGGTGGCGGAGACCGGCACCAGCACCAAATCCTGCGTCGGCGGCACGTTGATCAGCGCCGCCAATTGGATTTTGGCGTCCAGCAGATCGGACCGCATATGATGCAATTCCGAAATAACCTGCAACAGATTATGCTGAAAATCCAGTGTCGCCAGTTGCGGCTGCAAGCCGCCGTGCGACGCCGCGCGGGACGCATCCAGCACCCGCTGCGCGCGCGCCAGCAAGGGCTCGACCAACGGCAGCAATTCCTCCGCCGCGGCCGCGCGCCAATAGGTGTCGGTCACCGAACGCAGGATGTTCTCAATCACCTTGCGACGGCGTTCGAGCGCCACGAAGGCACGGTAAGCCTGCTGCTTGGCCTGGAAATAACTAACCCCGGCATCCAGCAGGTTCCACGACAGTTCGAGGTCGGCATTGCCGTGCTGCGGTTCCTCGGAATAGGAGTAATCGAGCGATTCAATCCCGGTACGTTCCGCGATCGACTTGGCCGAATTATGGTTGTTGCGCCAGTTGTAGCCGGCGTCGGCGGCCAGACGCGGCATGATCTGGGCATAGGCCAGATCCAACTGGCGTTCCTGCAAGGTGGTCTCGGCGCGCGCCAGTTGGGTGTCGTAGTTATATTTCAGCGTCCGCGCGATCGCCGTCGCCAGATCCAACTTGCCGTCCAGCGGTTCGTAATTCTGCTTCAGCAGGGCGTAATCCTGCCTGGCCCGATCGGCATGTTCGGCCGGCGTGATCGGATCCGGCCGCAGGTTGCAGGCCCCCAGCAGCAACACCGAGCCAAGCAGGCCGGTCCGCAGCAGGCGATACCGAGCCGCCATCATCGCCGAACTATTCCTGGCAATCAATGAGATGAGATGCATGAAACGATATTCTTCCGTTGAAATCGCCGACATAACGCCGCCGGCCGCTATTGCGCACCGCCATCAAGGCTCCGCAGCAGCGACCGTGCCTGCCCCAAGCGCCCCATCCGTCCGGCATCGTGGAGTTGCTGGGCGAAGTCGGGCCGGGCCGGCGCTTTGCTCGGCTTTATGGCTGCAAACATCGAAGCCGTGTCAATCGCCTTATCGGAACCAACTGCCCGATCGGCGCCCACATGTTCGGCGCCGATCGCGGCGAACCGCTGCACAGCGGCATCCCGGCCCGGATCGGCCCGCAGGTCCAGGCTCGGCAACGGCTGCATCCCGCCCGGCGGCCGCAACAACCGCTCCAGCTCGCCAAGGTCGCGCCCGACCAGGATGCGATATTCCCCGGTCGCCCGGTGCCCCTGATCGTCGGATGCATCGATCTGGATGTCGACGATGCCATGGAAGCGCGCCGGCGGGGTGCCGTAGAACACGCGACCACGGGCGTCGAAAATCAGCCAGTCCGGCAACGGCCGGCCATCGGTCTGCTTGACATCGAGGGTCAGTTGCGCCGCCGGATCGGTGTCGTAGAACATGTCGGGCGGCAGTTGCTCGACCGCATGCTGGTTGGCGATCACGAAACGGCGCACGTCGCTGCCAACCAGCCAGGTTTCCGGCCGCCCGGGATTATCGACGATCAGCGCTCTGTTGCCGCTGCCGAAGCCGAATTTCGCCAGCGGATCGAACGGAAGCGGCGAGGTTGGCGGGGTCAGGATCGGCGGCGGCACGGTCGAACCCGTCGGGGGCAGCGGGGTGATCGCGATGGTTGCGATCACGACGTTGCTGTTCAGCGGCCCGCCGGTGCCCAGATCAAAGCCCGGTGAGGTGCCGCCGTAGCTGATGATATTGCGGTCGTTCAGGCTGGCGCTGATCGAAACAGTGGTCGCTGTTGGGGCGTTGTTGGAATAGGTCAGATGGTCGAGCACGGATGCCACCTGGGTCGCCGAAATGCCGCTGGCAAAGGTGATCGCCAGGCTGCCGCCAGACTGGGTGTAGGTGCCGATCAGGCTGTTGCCTAGGCTGATCGCGCCGCCGGTGATCACCAGGGTGCCGTCGCCGCCGAACTGATCGGTCGGGTTCGGCCCGCCGGTGCGCTGAACGGTCAGCACCGTGCCACCGTAATTGCCGCCCAGGGTGGCGATCGGCGTGTCGGTCACGCCCGCGCCAATTCCCTTCAGCGCCACCGGGGCAGACCCGGTTTCGGCGATATTGGTGCCGCCCCAGCCGGAAATCACCGGCGCCAGATCGGGTTTTTCGAAGATGAAGTTGACATTGCCAACCAGCGCGCCGGCGAGCGTGATCACCGAGGTTGCCGGGCCGCTGCCCACCGTGCCGATCTGTTGCAGCACCAGGGTTTCGGCAGCACTCAGCCCGGCGCTGCCGGGCGCCGGCAAGGTGATGGTCACCGGCCCGTCCGGCAAGGTGCCGGGCGCGAAGGTGTACGTGCCGTCCGCCGCCGTGGTGGTGGTGACGCTGTGGCTGATGCCGCTGGACACATAGGTCGCGGTGACGGTGATGCCGCCGAGGTTGGTGTCGACATCCCCTGGCGCGCCATAGGTCAGGCTGGCCGGGCCGAGCGTGTCCCAAACCTTGCCGCTGATGCTGCCGGCCGGGGCCAGCGCGACGGTTGCCACCGCGCTACCGGTCAATGGTCCCGAGGTGCCCAGCGTGCGGCCGGACGAACCGGCATCCAACGAGGTGTAGAGGGTGGTGTTGTTGTCGTTCAGGGTGGCGGTGATCGATGCGGTCTGGCCCAGCGCCGTCACCGGCGCGGTGTTGGAGAATTGCAGCCCGTCCAGCACGCCGGCGACCTGCGCCGCCGTGGTCCCGGTGGCGAAGGTGATTGCGAGACTGCCGCCGGTCTGGGTGAAGGTGCCGATGGTGGCGCCGGCCAGCACCACATTGCCGCCGGTTAGGCTCAGCCCACCGGTGCCGCTGAACAAATCGGTCGCCACCGGCGTGCCGGTGCGGCCAACGGTGAGGATGGTGCCGCCGTAATTGCCGCCAAGTGCCGCGATCGGCGTATCGGTGACGGCGCTGCCGAGCGTGCCCTTCAAGCCCACCGGCGTGGAACCGGATTCCGCGATGGCGGTGCCGCCCCAATTGGCGATCGCCGGCGCGGTGTCCGGGCGCTGATAGATGAAGTTGACGTCGCTGACCGGGGTGGCGGAGGTGGTGACGATGGAGGTTGCCGGGCCGCTGCCGACGCTGCCGATTTGTTGCAGCACCAGCGTTTCGCTGGCGCTGAGGCCGGGGCTGCCGACCGTTGGCAACGAAATGGTCACCGTGCCGACCGGCAGGGTGCCGGAGGCGAATGTGTAGCTGCCGTCCGCCGCCGTGGTGGTGGTGACCGAGGTGGTCACCCCGCCGGACACATAGGTCGCTGTTACCGTGATGCCGGCGAGATTGGTGTCCACATCGCCGCTCGTGCCGTAGGTTTTGCTGGCCGGGCCAAGCACGTCCCACACCCGCCCGCTGACCGCGCCGACCGGGGTGAGCGCGACGGTTGCCACCGCGCTGCCGCTGAGCGGGCCGGAGGTGCCGAGGTTGCGGCCAAGCGAGGCGGCCGAACCGGCGTCCAGCGCGGAATACAAAGTGGTGTTGTGGTCGTTGAGGGTGGCGGTGATCGAGGCGGTGCTGGCGGTGGCGATCGGCGCCGTGCTGGCGAACTGCAAGCCGTCCAGCACACCTGATACCTGCGCCGCCGTGGTGCCGCTGGCGAAGGTGATCGCCAGGCTGCCGCCGGTCTGGGTGAAGCTGCCGATGGTGGCGCCACTCAGCACTACATTGCCACCGGTCAGACTAAGCGCGCCGGCCCCGCTGAACAAATCGGTCACCACCGGCGCGCCGGTGCGGCCGACGGTGAGGATGGTGCCGCCGTAATTGCCGCCGAGGGTAGCAATCGGTGTGTCGGTAACACCGGTTGCCAGGGCGCCTTTGAGCGAAACCGGGGTGGCGCCGACGTCCGGGATGGCGGTGCCGCCCCAGTTGGCGATCACCGGCGCAACATCCGGCTGCTGGTAGATGAAATTGACGTTGGTGACCGGCGCTCCGGAAAGGGTGACCGAGGCATTCGCAGCCCCTGCCCCGACCGTGCCGATCTGTTGCAGCACCAGTTTTTCGGCCGCGCTCAGCCCCGGTGCGCCCGGCGCTGGCAAGGTGATCGCAATCGCCACGCCGTCCGGCAGGCGGCCGGCGGTAAAGCTGTAGGTACCATCGGCCGCCGTGGTGGTGGTAACGGTCGTCGTCACGAGGTCTAGCGTATAAGTCGCACTGACGGTTATGCCGCCGAGATTGGTCACCACGTCGCCGGGCGCGCCGTAGGTTTTACTGGCCGGCCCAAGCACATCCCACACCCGGCCGCTGATGCTGCCGGTGAGCGGTGCGGTGAGCGCGACCGAAGCAGTGGCGGTACCGGTGAGCGGGCCGGTGGTGCCGAGATTGCGGCCGGTCGAACCCGGAACGGTCGCCGAATACAAGGTCGTGTTGTTGTCGTTCAGGGTCGCCGTGATGGTCACCGACGCACCGCCGCCCGGAATGGTGGCCGACGTGTTGTAGCGCAGATTATCCAGCACGGAGGCGACCTGCGCCCGCGTCGTCCCGGTCGCAAAGGTGATGTTCAGCGTGCCGCCGGTCAGCGCATAGGTGCCGATCGTGCTGCCGCCCAGGGTGACGTTGCTGCCGGCGAGCACCAGATTGGTGCCGTCGCCGGTATAGACATCGGTGGCCTGCGGCGTGTTGGGGGTGTTGGTGCCGGCGCTGCGCGCAACCGTCAGCACCGTGCCGCCGAAATCCCCGCCGACGACACCCCCGGCAAGCGCGCCCAGCGTGTTCAGCGGCGTATCGGCAACGCCGGTTGCGGTCAGGCCTTTCAGGGCAACCGGCGTCGCGCCGTTTTCCGGAATGGCGGTGCCGCCCCAGTTGCTGATCACCGGCGCCACATCGATTTTCTGGTAGATGAAGTTCACCCCGGTCGCCGAGGCCGTGCTGCTGATCGCGCCCGTGGTCGCCGCGACCGCCACCGAATTGGCCAGCACGTTATCGACCAAGGTTTCGCTGGCGGACAGGCCATTGCTGTTCGGCGAGGGCATGGTCACGGTAACCGTGCCGGCGCCGAAAACCCCCGGCGAAAAACTAAAATTCCCGCTGGCATCGGTTACCGCTGTGACGGTAACCGTGCCGGCGCCGTTCGGATTGCGGCCCGTGGCGGACACGGTAATCCCGGCGAGACTGGTATCGGCATCCCCCGCCGCACCGAAAATGGTGCTGTTCAGCGGACCCAGGCGATCCCACACCTTGCCGCTGACAGCGCCGAAGCCGGTGGTCACATTGGTCGTGTAGGTGTTGACACCGCCATTGGAACCGGATGGCCCGGTCGGCTCGGTCCGTTCGCCGGTGGTGCTGCCGGCGGTGCCCGATGTTGTCGCGCCCAGCGTCTGGCTGTCGCCCTTCAGGCTGCGCCAGTTCAGCGTGGCGGTGGAATTCGGCACTGCGGCGGTCTTGTCGGCGACTGCAACGGTATAGGTAATCGTTTCGGTGGCGCCGCCGGCCAGGGTCAGCGCGCCGGTAACCGCGCTCGCGGTGCTGCCGATGATCGCCGCCCCGGTGCCGCCAGCGCCGGTTACGGTGCCGGTGGAACTGCCCGAAACGCCGGTAATCGCCCCGGCGTTGGAGGACGCTTCCGGATCGATGAGCGACACCCCGTAGGCGGTCACCGCGCTGGCGTTGGTGATCACGTCCCGATACGAAATCGCCCCGGTGGTGGCATCCACCCCGGTGACGGTTTTGACAATGGTGAGGACGGGTTCCACCACGGTGAGCAGCACATTGTTCGACACCACCGACGACGCCTCGGCATCAGTGAAGGTATATTTTACCGAGATCGCCGCCGACGCGTTGGACGTCTGCGAGGTAATGGCGTTACCGCCGGAAAAATTAACCCCGGTCGAGGTCGTGGTTTTGACAAACAGCGGTAACGTCGCGCCGGTCGAGGTGGATTGGTACTGCGGCAGGTCGGTGCCGGATGCCAGCGCCAGGGTTAGACCATGGGCAGTGATATTGTTCAGAGTCTGAATCCCGCCAGGCGTCGCGATGGTATACCCAGCACCACCCGGGCCATTGTCGAAGGCGGTGACGATGATGTTGAAATTCGCAATATCGGTCACGTTGGTCGGCGCGTTTCCAGCCGGACCGATGGAGAACGTGCTCTGCACGCCGCCTTTTACTCCGGTCGCGGCGCCGGCGGCGGCGGTATTGGTGACCGATCCGTTCATGTCCACCGTGCCGGTGAACTTGATCAGCGCCGAGGTCAGCGTGCCGAAATTACTGTCGAACAGCGGAAACGCCAGCGCGGCGTTGGCGGCACTGAGGTCGGTCGGGGTCGAAGCCACGCTGGCGGTATAGGTAACGGAATTGGTCGTACCGGGCGAACTCGCCGAGGTCATCGCGGCACTGGCGGCAAGCGCCGCACGACCCGCCACGTTGGCCGCGATGTTGGTCACGATCGCGTTGAATTCGACAATGATATAATTTTTGACCGCCGCATGATCGTTGTTGGTGAGCGTTCCAAAATTGAACGCCACCACGTTGCCGGCACTGACTGCGGGCGCCGCGCCGACACGCGACCACGCAGTGGTCGCCGCAGTCGTTGCCGGGTCGATCTGGGTCGCACCTTCGGTTATCTGCAACGCGGCGTTGGTTCCGGTCGCGTCCAGCAGCGACGATTTCAACCCCCCGCTCGGGCTGGCGAGCGCCACCGTGGTGGAATTGTCCGAAACGAACTGCAATCCGGTCGGCAGCGCAACCCTCAGGATCGCGTTGCTGTTCAGCCCCTCCGGCACCGCCACATAGGCGTGCACTCGCACGATATCGCCGATCGTTACGTTGGCCGCGGTACTCGGCGCCGCGATGCTAACCACACCGGCGGTGCCGTTCGCCTCGCCCACCAGCGACAGACCGCTGGTGAAATCGGCGATCGTGCCGGTGGTGATCGCCACCGTCGAACCATCATCGGCGCTGCCATTGTTCAGGGCGCTGGTGTAGCTCGTCGTCGCCGTTGCCGCGAGCGGGGTGCGCGCCGCAAGATTGTCTTTGGTAATACCCTGGATGGTAAAGGTCATCGTCTGACCCGGCGCCAGGGTCGCAATCGTGGCCACCTTGCTCGCCTGAGCAAGCGCCGCCGTCGGACCGCCGGTCTGCATCAGCGAGTTGGCCACAAATGTCACATTGCTCGGCAAGGCGATCGTCGTGCGCACCGTCAAGTCATTGCTCAGATGGCTCGATGGATTGCCGACCACGACGGTGTAGGTGATGATATCGCCGCTCTGCGCGGTGGTTTTATCCGCCGTGATGGTGGTGGTGAGATTGGCGGGATCGAGCACGTTGGTAAACGCCGCCTGCGCCGCCAGGCTGAACGGCAGCACCGAACCCAGCGCGCCAGTGGCGGTGTTCAGGCTCCAACTGCCGCCGAAATCGCTGTTTCCGACCAGCGCGGTGGAAGCCGCCACATCGGCACCGGTCAACGCATTCAGCTCCGCCAGCAACTGCGCGCCATTGGCCTGCGCCACATCGCAGCCCCACAGGTTCAGATTGGCGCCCGCCACCAGGTGGCTGCGCCAGCCCGCCACCGCATCGGCCTGGGCTGCTACGCCTGCGGCATCGAGCGGAGTGCGCCCGAGTTCCAGCACGCCAGCCGACCCGTACCCCACCAGATTGATCGCCGAAACGCCGCTGCGGCCGGCCAGGGCTGCGGTAATTTGCGAAATCGCATCATGCGCCGGATCGATCACGGTCACCTGCGCGTTGCCCACCGCGCCCGCCGCCAACTGGTCCCAGCCGGCCACCCGCGGATCGATGAAGATAAGGTCTGTGGCATTCGGGTTGGCCGCCAGGGCGGGAATCTCGGTTAGGATCTCATGGCTCACGGAAGCCAGCGCGCTTGCCGAAATCGGCGACGCCAGATCGAAATTACCGACCTTGGCATCCAACCCCCAACTGCCGCCCATATCGGCCGAGCCAACCGCGTGGGACGCAGCGCCGATATCCGCGCCGGTCAGCGTGTGCAGATCGCCCAGAAACGCCGCCCCGGCATTGCCCTTGCCGACATCCGAACCCCAGAAGGCGATTTCGGCGCGCGCCGCCATGTGGTCGGACCAGCCGGCGATCGCGGCGCTCTGCGCGGCCAGGGTGGCGGCGTTGAGCGTGCCGCTGCCGAGCGTGATCGCCCCCGGCGTGCCGTCGGTCAAAAATTGGAGCCCCTGTATATTCTGCCGATGCGCCAGCGCGCGCGACACCTGATCGATGCCCGACCGGCTCGGGTCGATCACCACCACCTGCACGTTGCCGGCAACGCCGACGATCAGTTGCTGCCAGTTCGCCACGCGCGGATCGACGAACAGGATTTGTGTCGCATTGGCAACGTACCCTGGCCGCGCCGCGCCCGGCTCGCCATCGGACCCGACAACCGCGATCGCGCTGTCATGCGACCGCAGCACCGCGCCGGCGTGGTCGGGCGCATCGGCGTGCTGCGTGCCGTGGTGCGTATGCGATCGGCTGCTGTCCACTGTCGCGACCACACTGCCATCGAACAGGAACCGGGGTTCAAGCATCAGCTTCATGGAACCGCCGTCCTTAAATTAAGATATTCATCGCTTCTTAGCACACGCCTGTGTGTGACGAAAGTGTTAACCAAACCCGCACTGGTAAACTTTTATTGGTTGCGACCACGCTGCTCACGCCAGCCCAACCGCGCCCAAAAATGCCGCGGCAGCCAGCAAAAAAAGCGGATTGGCCCGCCCCGTCACCAGCAGGCTGGTGGTCACCGCAAATATTAACGCCGTGCCGCCATTATGCGCGCTCGACAGTCCCAGCCGAATCGCCGCCGCCATCACCAGGCCAACCGTCACCGGCGTCAGACCAGCCTGGATCCGCCGCCGCCAGGGCCGGTCGCGAAACCGCTCCCACGCCCGGGATGTGCAAAATGTCAGCACCGCCGGCGGTCCGAACAACGAAGCCGTCGCCACCGCCGCGCCCCAACCACCGGCAAGGCGCCAGCCGATCAAGGTCGAAATTAGCATGTTCGGCCCGGGCGAGGCCTGCGCCAGCGCGAACAAGGCGGCGAACGCGCGCTGGTTCATCCAGTGATGCACGTCCACAACCTGGCGTTGCATTTCCGGCAGGATGGTATTGCCGCCGCCCACCGCCAGCAGGCTGAGCTGGCTGAACAGCATCGCCAGATCACGCAGCACAGTGTCCGGCGCGCTCACGCCCTGCGCCCATGCAGCGCGATGCTCAGCGGCGCCAGGACCAGCAAAGTCGGCAACAGCGGCCATTGCAGCACGCCGATGCAGACGAAAGCCACCGCCGCGATGCCGATCCCGCGCGCCTGCCCCCGCAGCGGCGCAGCGATTTTCAGCGCGGTGGCCAGCACCAGCCCGGCTGCCGCCGCCGCCATCCCGGCGATGGCGTGTTGGACAATCGGACGATCGCCGAACCGCCCATAAAGCGCTCCCAGCGACAGCACCACCGCCACCGGCGGCAAGGTGATCCCGGTAAAGGCCACCACCGCCCCGCGCAGGCCGTGGAAGCGGGCCCCGAGGGCGACCGACATATTGATGATATTCGGCCCCGGCAGGAACTGGCACAGGCCCAGCAGATCAGTGAATTCGGCAGCACTCAGCCAGCCCCGCTGCTCCACCACCATCCGCCGCGCCCACGGCAGCACGCCGCCGAAGCCGCTCAGCCCGACCTGGAGAAACCCCATGAACAAGTCCACCAGCGATGGGGTCGCCAGCGAAGCGCGCACCAGCAATGGGGGCGCGACCACCCGGCTAGCGGCTGGCCAGTTGCCGCGCGTCCGGACGCATCGGCACACACGCCCTGTGCCGATGCTGCAACCGCTCGCAGGCCGCCCGCGCCTCGGCCTGCGACAGCCCTGCCAGTTCGGCCCACCACCGCGATTTGCGCTGCGAACCGACCGCTTGCACCACCGGATCGCCGACAGCGGCGATCCGGTGGGCGGACTGTGCCGCCTGCCGCGCCGCCTGTTGGTTGGCGAACGCGCCCACCTGGATCGCCCAGTTCGCCCGCGCCCGCGCCGGCACCACCGCTGGCGCCGGCGTCGCCAAAGCGACATTCAACTTCGCCGTCGCCCGCGGCCCGCGCGGCACCGCCGCCACGCCGAGTTTCTCGAAGCCCTGATCGAGCAGCGCCATCATGTGCAGATCGCGCTCGCCGCCGTTCGCCGCCCCCAGCACCACGCCGATCAGCCGCACATTGCCGCGCATCGCCGAAGTCACCAGGTTGAAACCGGACGCCGCGACATAGCCGGTCTTCAGCCCATCGGCACCGGGATAGCGCTGCAGCAGACGGTCGTGATTAAAAATCGTGCGGCCATGGAAGCGAAAGCTGGGCACAGAGAAATAATGGTATTGCTGCGGGAAATCCG
>JAYTQP010000412.1:0-7231 GCA_043746675.1 Rhodospirillales bacterium
TACGGCGCGCAATATAACCACAGCTTCATGCTTGGCCTGCGCTACGCCTTCGGTGCCCCGGCGGCGGCCCCGATGGTCGAACCCGCAGCGGTTGCCGCCCCGACCCCGGCCCCGGCCCGCACCTATCTGGTGTTCTTCGATTGGGACAAGGCCGACCTGACCGCCCGTGCGCGCCAGATCATCGCCGACGCCGCGCAGGCCTCGACGAAAATGGCCACCACGCGCATCGAAGTTGCCGGTAACGCCGACAAATCGGGCACCCCGGCCTACAACAAAGTGCTGTCGCAGAAGCGTGGCGACGCGGTCGCCGCCGAACTGGTCCGCCTCGGCGTGGCCAAGGCGTCGATCTCCGTGACCGCGTTCGGCGATACCAAGCCGATCGTGCCGACCGCCGCCGGCGTTCGCGAGCCGCAGAACCGCAACGTCGAAATCGTGCTGAAGTAATCCAGCCCGATCCGACAACGCTACAACAGCCGGCCCAGGGCAACCTGGGCCGGCTTTTTTTGTGCGGCACGGCGGCGCGTTATGCCTGCAGGTTGCGGACGAATTCGGCTTCGTCGGCCGCTTCCAAGCAACGGCAGTCGAGCCATAGGGCGCCATCATGGATGCGGCCGATTACCGGGCGCGGGCGCGCACGCAGCCAGCCGGCGGCGGCATCGAGCGCGGCACCGGCCAGGTGCATGGCATATGACGGAAGCAGATCGACCGGCAACGCGCCGGAACCGATCTGGCTGGCGCAGGGGCGGATTTCGGCGTGCAGGGCGGGAAGCCGGGCGGCAAGGGCGGGTAGCATGCGGTTGGCGGTTGCCGCGATATCGGCCTGATTTCGCGTCAGCAGCCGCAGTGCCGGCAGGCGTTCGGGCAGCCGGTCGGGGTCCAAATACAGCAGCAACACCGCCTCCAGCGCCGCCAGCCGGCCTTTATCGAGCCGCAGCGCGCGTTTCAGCGGGTTGGCATCCAGTTGCTGGATCAGCGCCGCAGTGCCGACGATCAATCCGGCCTGTGGGCCGCCGAGCAGCTTGTCGCCGGAGAAGCTGACAAGATCGGCGCCATCGGCGAGGCTCTCGCGGGGGGTACGTTCGTGTGGCAGGCCCCAGCGCGCCAGATCGACCAGGCTGCCGCTGCCGAGATCATCCAGCAGGGGCACGCCGGCCTGATGCGCGATGGCGGCGAGTTCGGCCGGCGGGACCGCGGCGACGTAGCCTGAAATGGCGTAATTGGCCTGGTGCACGCGCATGATCGCCGCCAGCTCGGGGCCGGCCGCGGCACGAAAATCCTTGCCGTGGGTGCGGTTGGTGGTGCCGACTTCAACCAGCCTGGCGCCGGCGCGGGCCATCACATCGGGAATGCGAAAGGCGCCGCCGATTTCGATCAGCTCCCCGCGCGACACGGCCACCGCGCGCCCATTGGCAACCGTGTTCAACATCAGCAACACCGCAGCGGCATTGTTGTTGACCACCGTTGCATCCTCCGCGCCGGTAAGTTGCCGCAGCAAGGCCCGAACTGGCGCTTCCCGTTCACCACGCCGCCCGGTGGCCAGATCGAATTCCAGATTGGTTGGCTGCGCCATCGCCCGGGCGGCGGCGGCGGCGGCTTCGGGGGGGATCGGCGCGCGGCCGAGATTGGTGTGCAGCACGGTGCCGGTAAGATTGAACACCGCCCGCTGCCCGGCGGCGAACCGGGCCGCCAGCATATCGGCGGTGACATCGAGCACCGCTGGCAGCGGCGTGGCGAAGGCGTGCGCGGCCCGCAATCCGGCAAGCGCGGCACGCAGCGCCGAAGTGGTTGCGGTGCGCCCGAAGCGTTCGACCAGCACCAGGCCGGCCGGCGCGCGCAAGGCGGCATCGACGGAGGGCAGGTGGCTCATCGCGCCGCGTTCAGCCTGCGTTCATAGGCCTGCGCCAGCAAGGTCGCGGGAAACAGCATGGCGAAATAAATCACCGCCACGGCGGTGTAGGTTTCCAGCGGCCGGTAGGTGTCGGCGGTGATCGCCTGCGCCTGATACAGCAGGTCCGGCACCGCGATGGTTGATACCAGCGAGGTGTTTTTCAGATGGATGATGGACTGGTTGATGAACGGCGGCAGCATCCGCCGCATCGCCTGCGGCAGGATGACGTGGCGCATCATCGTCCAGCGCCGCAGCCCGAGCGCGCGGGCGGCATCCCACTGGCCGGCTTCGATAGACACGATCCCGCCGCGAAAAATCTCGGCGAAGAACGCGCCGGTGTAGAGCGACAGCACCAGGGTTGCCGCCAGGCTGGCCGGGACTTGCAGGTTCAGGATCACCGGCAGCGCATAGTAGCCCCACACCATCAGCACCAGCAGCGGCATGCAGCGAAACACTTCCACCAATGCCACCAGCGGGGCGTTGATCCACCAGGATTTCGACAGCCGCAGCATCCCCACCACAAGCCCGAACACCAGCCCGAGCAGGATGGTGCCGAAGGTGTATGCGAGCGTGACCGCGATCCCGCGCACGAACAAATTTTCGTAGCGCCAGAGAAACCCCCAGGTCCAGACGTAACCCATCTAGAACGAAAGATCGGCCGGAATATCCTCGCGTTTTGCCCCGGTCATTTCGATGCCGGCGATCAGCCATTCCCGCATCTGCCCGGTGCCGCGCCCCATGTCGAGCCAGGCGTCGATCACTTCCTTCAGCCGCGTGTCGGCTTCCCGCCGCACCCCGATGCAGCTCGGCAGGGCGAAAATGGGGTTGGCCAGCAGCACGAAATGGCCGAGTGCTGGGTTCTTGCCAAGGGCGGCGAGTGCCAGCATGGCGGCGAGGATGTTCACGTCGGCACGGCCGGACAGCATGGTCAGGACGGCTTCATCGGGCTTTTCGACCACGATGAGCTGCGCCTTTGGGGCAAGCCGCCGCGCCGCCACTTCGTGCGCCGAGCCGCGATCGACCACGATGCGCACATCCGGCTTGTTGATGTCGGGCCAGGTTTTCGCCTCCATGCCCTTTTTCAGCACCGCGCCGAAGGGATGGATCAGCATCGGGTTGGTGAAACCGATCGACAGCGCCCGCGCCGGTGTGGGGTTCAGGGCGAACGAAAGATCGATCTTGTTGGTTTGCAGATCGAGCACCGCATTGCCGTAGGTGCTTTCGACATATTCGGGTTTGGCGTCGAACACCTTGGCCAGATCGACGGCCATTTCGGTGCAGGCGCCGACCCAGGTTCCGGTGGCGATATCCTTGGCGAAATAGGGCAGGGCGCCGGGGAAGGCGGCGACGCGCAGGGTTTTGGTGCGGGTCACCCGGTCGAAGGCGCTTTCGGTGGTGGTCTGCGCCTTGGCGGAGCCGATGAAGAAGGCGGCGGGCGCGGCGGCGAGGCCGGCAATGCCGCGGCGGGACAGTTTGTTGGTCACATCTGCTCTCCTGTTACATTCCCAGATAGGCGCGACGAACCTCGGTGTTGGCGGCGATATCCTTGGCCGGCCCCTGCATCACGATGCGACCGGTTTGAAGCACGTAGGCACGATCGGCAATTTCCAGCGCCTCCACCAGCCGCTGTTCGACCAGCAGAACGGTTACCCCGAGGTCGCGGATACGGCTGACCGCGGCCAGGATATCATCGACCAGCCGGGGCATGATGCCTTGGCTCGGTTCGTCCAGCATGAGCAATCGCGGCTGCGTCATCAAGGCACGGCCGATCGCCAGCATTTGCTGCTCGCCCCCCGACAGGGTTTCCGCCCGCTGCTTGAGCCGTTCGGCCAGGCGCGGAAACAGGCTGAACACCAGATCGAGCGGCTTGAAACGGTCGGGATCGCCCCGCTTGGCGTAGGCGCCGAGGCGAAGATTATCATCCACCGTCAGCCGGGGGAATAATTTTCGCCCCTCCGGCACCAGCCCGACGCCGCGACGGGTGATGATGTGCGGCGGCACGTTGGCGAGGGTTTCGCCGTCGAAGGTAATCGTGCCTTCGGTATCGACCTGGCCGGCCACGGCTTTCAGCAGGGTGGATTTTCCCGCCCCGTTGGCGCCAACGACAGCGACGATCTCGCCCTTCGCGACCTCCAAGCTGATGCCCTGCAACGCCTTCAGGCCACGATAGCTGGCGCCGACATCGCGCAGGACAAGCATGCTATGCGGCATAGCGATCACCGAGATAGGCGCGGATAACGTCCGGATTTTTCACGATTTCATCGGGTGTGCCAATGGTCAGCACCTGGCCCAGATTAAGCACCACGGCGCGGCCGACCAGCGGCAGCACAATTTCCATCACGTGCTCGACCATGATGATGGTAACCCCGCGCGCCTGCACGTCGCGGATCAACTGCACGCCGGATTGGGCTTCGGTGGGGGTGAGGCCGGTGAGCATTTCATCGAGCAGCAGCAAACGCGGTTCGGTCGCCAGCGCGCGGGCGACTTCCAGCCGACGCTTTTCCGGCGGCGAGAGCGACCAGGCCGGCCGATCCATGCGGGCATCGAGGCCGCAGAATGCCAGCACATCGGCGGCAGCCCGCATCGCCGCAGTTGCGCCTCGGTGGCGGGAAAACGCGCCAACCATCACATTTTCCAGCACCGACATGCTGTCGAAGCTGCGCACCACCTGGAACGTGCGCGCCACCCCGCGCGCCGTGCAGGCAACCGGTCCACGGCCGGACAGGATTTCCCCATCCAGCCGGATTTCGCCGCTATCGGGGGTAACCTCCCCTGCGATGGAATTAAAAAGCGAAGTTTTGCCGGCGCCGTTCGGCCCGATCAGGCCGAGAATTTCCCCTTGCTGCACGTCGAAGGAAATCTCGACATTGGCCGCAACACCGCCGAAGCGTTTGGAAACATTGTTGATCTCAAGCAGCGCCGGCATGGTTATCCTTCCGCCGGAACAAGCTGACCAAGCCCTGCGGCCGCGCCAGCGCCACCAGCACGATCAGCCCGCCATACAGCATCAAATCCACCCCGCGCCCGGAACCGCCCAGATAGGACCGGCTTAGTTCGCTCGCCGGGATCAGCACCGCGGCGCCAACCAACGGCCCCCATAACGTGCTGACACCGCCAAGAACCGCGGGCAAGGCAATGAGAATAGAGAAGTTTCCGGCCAACACGCTATCCGGGTCGATGTAGCCGACATAGTGCGCATAAATCGCCCCGCCCATGCCGGTGAAGCCGCCGGACAGTGCCGCCGCTGCCATTTTGGAACGGAAGATGTTTACCCCGAGCGAGCGTGCCGCGGTTACGTCGTCCTTCACCGCCCGCCAGGCAAAGCCCCAGCGGCTGCCCTCGATCAGAAATGCCGCCAGCCAGGTTAATGCGGCAAACCCGAGCACGACGAAATGATACGGCAGTTTGGCGGTTTTGAACTGCAAATCGATCCAGGATTCGCCGTGAAACGGCACGTAAACGCCGGTGGCGCCGCCGACGAAATCCCAGTTCAGGAAGAGCAGATAGCCAATTTCGCCGACCACGACGGTTGCCACCGCGTAATAATGCCCGGACAGCCGGAAGCACGGCCAGCCGATCAGCAGCGCCGCCGCGCCGGAAACGATGAAGGCGGCAAACATCCCGACTGTCGGCGGCAGTCCCAATTTCAAATAAAGCAGGGTCGAAACATAGCCGCCGGCGCCGAAATAGAGCGCATGCCCGAGCGAGATTTGCCCGCAATAGCCGCCGAGAATGTTCCAGGCCTGCGCCAGCCCGGCGAACAACAGCGTGATGATGATCAAATTCTGGGTGTAGACGTCGTGGATCGGCAGCGGCAGCAGGCCCAACCCGATCAGCACCAGCACGCCAACCAGCACTTCCCGTTTGCGCCGGCGCAAAATCGCATTCTGCATCACAGCTTGCCGAACAGGCCGCGCGGCCGGAACATCAGCACCGCCAGATAAACCGCGAACACCCCAACCTGCTTCAACGATGGTTCCCACAACGCCGCGGTGAACGCCTCAACCTCGCCGATCAGGATGCCGGCTACCAGCGCCCCCAGCATGCTGCCGAAACCGCCGAGTGCCACCGTAACGTAGGCGATCACGGCAAAACTCGCGCCGACATTGGGGCCGACATAGTAAAACCCGGCCAGCATCACCCCGGCCACCCCAACCGCCGCCGCGCCGAGGCCCCAGCCCAGGGCGAAAATCCGATCCCGGTCGATGCCGATCAGCGCCACTGCATCGCGATCCTCCCGGGTGGCTTCCAACGCCCGGCCAAACTCGGTCCGGCTGATCGCCAGCAGCCCGGCGAACGCTGCCAGACACACCAAACTCGCCGCCATTTGCGGCAATGGCAGATAGACGCCGCCGAGATTGACGGTGCGATCCGCCAGCCAATGCCCGGTTACCGAACGAAACTCGCCGCCCCAGACGAACTGCGCCGCCCCGCGCAGAAAAATCGCCAGCCCGAAGGTGACAAAAATCTGCACCATGCCGCGATTGAACTGCACCGACAGCGCCCTGGCGATCAAACCGCGGTAAATCAGCATGCCAACGCCGAACAGCAGCGCGGCGACCACTGGCAATAAGAGCAACGGGTCGGCGCCGGTGAGCTGCCAGATGGCGAATACCGAGTACATCGCCAGCATCAGCAGTTCGCCGTGGGCGAAGTTCACCACGTCCATCAGGCCGAAAATCAGGCTCAGGCCGGCGGCGACCAGCGCGTAGATCAGGCCCATGAGCAGGCCGCCGGCGGCGATCTGGGCGATGTCGGTCAGATGCAAGGGAAGCGCTGCTTTTTTGAAAAAAAGCAGCAAAAAACTTTCCTCATCAGGTTACGTTCCAGACCGGTTCCATCACTGCCAAATTAAACGGCCATACCGTGCGGTAAACGCCGCCGCTGATCTGCTGCATGACCGGGGTGCCGAGCGTGTTCTGGCCGGTTGCGTCGAACTTGATGCCCTTCCACGGCATGATCGTCTGTTCCCCCGGCACGTTGGTTGCTACCAGCGCCTGGCGAATTGCGTCCGGCTTGGCCGAGCCGGCGCGGTTGATCGCGTCCGCCAACGTGAGCAACGCGGTCAACTGCCGCGAGGTGTTGTCGTTCATGTCTTTGTTGTTGTGGGTCTTGTAGAGCGCGTTGACCGGCACGATCGCCGGCCTGGTTTTGGTGGCATCGAGGGCGAAGCTGGAACGGCTCATCGCACCTTCCGCCAGCGCGCCGGCGCCCTGCATGAACGCGCTTTCCTGGAACCCGGCGGCCTGCGCCATGATTGCTTTCGGCTTGTAGCCGATGTCGTTCATCGATTTCAGGATCAGGATGGCGTCCGACGTATAGGACGAGGGCAGCAGAATATCG
>JAYTQP010000413.1:0-1949 GCA_043746675.1 Rhodospirillales bacterium
GCCGGCATCTGGCCGTTCGGCGACGGCAGCATCACCGCCCCCGCCGGCACGCATCTTTTCCTGCCGCAGCGGCCCTATCTGCCGCTCGGCACCTTGCGCAACGCCGCCTGCTATCCCGGCGATCCCGCCAGCTTCAGCGACGACGCCGTGCGCGCTGCGCTGACCCATGTCGGCCTCGAACAAATGCTGCCTCGCCTGGACGTCGAAGATGTCTGGAGCCAGCGGCTGTCCGGCGGCGAGCAGCAGCGCCTCGCGATCGCGCGCGCCTTGCTGCTGCAACCGGACTGGCTGTTTCTCGACGAAGCCACCTCCAGCCTGGACCCCGAGGCCGAGCTTACCCTCTATACCTATCTGCAAGCCAATCTGCCGAAAACCACCATCGTTTCGATCGCCCACCGCCCGGCACTGGCCGCCCTGCACGCCAAACACCTGGTGCTGCAACGCGACGATGCGGGCCGGGGAACCTTGGCGACGGTGTAGCTGGGGTTATCCGGCCACGCCCATGCCCACCCCGTCCCGGCGCGGGTCGCCGCCGGCGTGCCAGGCGCCGTCGTGGTGGATGATGCATTGCGTCGCACCGTCCAGCCGTTTGGTGGCGACCCAGTGGCCGCGGGCATGCAAGGCCCGTTCATGGTCGCGCAGCCGCGGCTCGATTTCGGTGATGCCGTTCCAGTTCAGCGCATGCGGCGCGCCGACGATGGCCTGCGGATCGCGCATGCCGCCGGCCAGCCGCAGCAGCGCATTGGCGACGTAGCCGATGATGCGGTAGCCGCCACCGGCGCCGAGGCTCGCCAGTGGCACGCCGTCCGGCCCCAGCACCAGCACCGGCGCGATGGTGGTTTTGGCGCGCTTGCCGGCCTGGATGGCGTTGGCCGGCGCCACCCCATCGGTCGGCGCTTCGGTGGCGAAGTTGGTCATTACGTTGTTGAGGTAGAACCCGCCCACCGCAATCCGGCTGCCGAAATTCTGATTGATCGTGGTGGTCATCGAAACCACCTGGCCGTCCTCATCGGCGATCGAAAGATGGCTGGTCATGGATGCCGCCGGCAGATCGGCCAGCCGCCCGCGCGGCAGCCGGTCGATCCGATGTTTCGCCGATAGCAGATGCGCGCGGTCATCGAGGTAGGCTGGATCGAGCAGCGCGCCGGCATCCATGCGGGCGAAATCCGGATCCGCGAACGGCGCCCGCTCGGCGAAGCACAGCCGGCCGGCTTCGGCCAGCACGTGGATCGCCTGTTCGGACATCGTTTCGCCCAATTCGGTGATGCCGAAGCGCGCCGCGATGCCGAGGATCTGCGCCACCGCGAGGCTGCCATAGGCCGGCAAGGCCCCGCCGAGCACGGCTTTGTCGCCCAGCGCAAACCGCAGCGGCGCCCGTTCGATCGCGCGATACGCGGCAAGGTCTTCGCGCGTGATCGTGCCGGGAAACGGATCGTCGGCCACCGCCCGGCACAGCATCGTCGCGGTTTCGCCCTGGTAGAATTCCTCCACCCCCTGGCTGGCAATGCGTGTCAGGGTCGCCGCCAGTTCCGGATTGCGCAGCAGCGTGCCGGGCAGCAGCGCCAGATCGCCGCCGCCGCAATACAGCGCCCGAGCAAACGGGTCGTCTCGCATTGCCGGAATTTCCTGCAAGGTCCGCCACAAATACGGCGATAGCGGAAACCCCTCGGCCGCCAGTTCGATTGCCGGCGCGAACAATGCCGGCCAGGGCAGCTTGCCGAAGCGGCCATGCGCGTCCGCGAGCGCCCGCAAAGCGCCGGGGATGCCAACGGTGCGGCCGCCATACAGCGCCCGATCGGCCGGGATCGGGCGGCCGTCGAAATCGCGGATCAGCCGGCCCGGCACGTGCGATGGCGCCGCCGACAAGCCATCGAGGCAGGTCGTCTGCCCGGCGTCTTGCACCAGCAGCATCGCGCCGCCGCCAATGCCGGATGCGTTCGGCTCCACCA
>JAYTQP010000414.1:0-13926 GCA_043746675.1 Rhodospirillales bacterium
GTATAGAGCAGCGCCTTGGACATACCGGGCGTGGCAGCGAGCAGCGCGGACAGCGCCGCAAGTTCAGCCGCGCTGGGATCGCCACCGCCGGTGAAGGTCAGGAAATGACAGAAGCGCATCAGATTGTTTCCGGAACGTTGGCGTCAAGCTCGGCAATCCACACCGTCGCGGTGCCGTCGGACGGCGCCCGCCAGTCGCCGCGCGGCGATAGCGATCCGCCGGACGAAATTTTCGGCCCGTTCGGCGCCACCGAGCGCTTGAACTGCGAGGTGGCGAAAAACCGATGCAGGAAGCTGCGCAGCCATTTGCGGATGGTCGCCAGATCGTAGCCGACCTGCCGATCCGCCGGCGTGTTCGGCGGCCAGGCGCCGGCGGCCGCATCGTGCCAGGCGTTCCAGGCGAGGTAGGCGATCTTCGACGGGCGGAAACCGAAACGGGTGGTGTAGAACAGATTGAAATCCTGCAACGGATAAGGGCCGACGGTGGCCTCGGTGGATTGGATCGCGCCATCGGCATCGGGCGGCACCAGTTCGGGGGAAATCTCGGTGGCCAGGATGGCGCGCAGAATAGCGCTGGCGGCGTCCCCCAGATCGCCGCTGGCGGCGACGAAGCGAATGAGATGCTGGATCAGGGTTTTGGAAACCGAGGCGTTGACGTTGTAGTGCGACATATGGTCGCCCACACCGTAAGTGCACCAGCCCAGCCCGAGTTCGGACAGATCGCCGGTGCCGACCACCAGGCCGTTATGGTGGTTGGCCAGGCGGAACAGATAATCCGTGCGCAGGCCGGCCTGCACGTTCTCGAAGGTAATATCGTACTGCTTGGTGCCGTCGGCGTAGGGGTGGCCGATGTCGGCCAGCATCATCCGCGCCGCCGGCCGGATGTCGATTTCCGCCGCGGTCACGCCGAGTGCGCGCATCAGCGCCCAGGCGTTGGATTTGGTGCCTGCTGTGGTGGCGAAACCGGGCATTGTGTAGGCCATGATGTCGGCGCGCGGGCGGCCGAGCCGGTCCATCGCGCGGGCGGCGACCAGCAGCGCCTGGGTGCTGTCAAGCCCGCCGGAAATGCCGATCACCAGCCGCTGGGCGCGCGCCGCGGTGATGCGTTTGGCCAGGCCCTGCACCTGGATGTTGTAGGCTTCGTAGCAATCCTGCGCCAATCGGGCCGGGTCGTCCGGCACGTAGGGGAAGCGGGCGATGGCGCGACACAGCGGCAGGGCTTCGGCGGGCGCATCGAGGGTGAAAACCTGGGTTCGGAATGCCAGTTGTTCTGGTGCCACGGCGTGCGCGCAGTCCGCGAAGGTGCCGACGCGCATGCGTTCCTGGCGGATGCGGCCGATATCGACGTCGGCGATCGCCATGCTTGCCGTGGTGGGGAAACGCTCGGTTTCCGCCAGTAGGGCGCCGAGTTCGAAAATCGCCGCCTGACCATCCCAGGCGAGGTCAGTGGTCGATTCGCCCGGACCGGCGGCGGAATAGGCGTAGGCCGCGATGGCGCGGGCGGATTGGCTGCCGCACAGCGTGCGTCGCGTTTCCGCCTTGCCGATGGTGATGTTGCTCGCCGACAGGTTCAGCAGAATTTCCGCCCCCGCCATGGCGCCGTAGGTGCTCGGCGGCAGCGGCACCCAGACATCCTCGCAGATTTCGATATGAAAACAGAACGCCGCCGAGCCGGTCGAACGGAACAGCAGATCCACCCCGAACGGCACATCCTGGCCCGCCAGCCGGATGGTTCGGCCGCGCACGCCGGCGCCGGTGGTGCAGTGCCGTTCCTCGTAAAACTCGCGATAGTTCGGCAGAAAGGTCTTCGGTACCGCGCCCAGGATGCGGCCGGCATGAATGGCGATGGCGGTGTTGTAAAGCGCGCCATCAACCCGCAGCGGCGCGCCGACGACGAAGGCCGGGAACAGGCTGCGGCTGGCCTCCAACAGCGTGCTAATCGCGGTTTCCACCTGTTCCAGCAGCGCGTCCTGGAACAGCAGATCGTCGATCGCGTAGGCGGAAATCCCCAGTTCGGGGAACACCATCAGCCCGATGCGGGCGGCGTCCCCCTGGCGCACCAGATCGAGCGTGGCGGCGACGGCGAAGTTCGGATCGGCCACCGCGCCGGGCGGCACGCAGCTTGCGACCCGGACGAAGTCATGGCTGTAGGGGGAGAGGAATTGTTTCAAGTGCGTTCGCCCACCGTGCGGCGCAACATTTCAGCGAAAAGCGCGTCGCGCGCGGCTTGCAGGCGCGGCAGGTGTTCACGCGATTGCGCTTCCAGCCTGGCCTCGCTCAGCCCGGCGCCGGCGATCCAGGCCGGCATCTTGCTGGCCCATAGGCAGATTTGTTCGAGACCGGCTTCGGGGTGAAACTGCACGCCGACGCTGCGGCGATACTGGAACGCCTGCACGGTGCCTTTGTCCCGCGCCAGCACTTCGGCGCTGGCCGGCACCTGCAAGTGGTCGCCGTGCCAGCGCACCCATGGGCCGGCCCAGACCGGGGCAGCAACCTCGGCGTTTTCGTGCCAGCCGACGTGAACCTGCCCGTCCGGCATCGGGGCGGCGGTGCCGCCGATGGCGTTGGCCAGCAACTGGGCGCCGAAGCAGATGCCGATCACCGGCCGATCCGCCTCTGCCGAGGCGCGCAGAAAATCGCGCTGGGGAGCGATCCAGGGCACATCTTCATAGGCGCCGTGCGGAGAGCCGAGGGTGACCACCAGATCCTCATTGCCCGGTGCGTCCGGAATATCCTCCGGCGCGATCACATCGAGCCGCGCCCCCTGTGCCGCCAGCCAGGCGCCGAACAGCCCGACCGGTCCATAGACTGTGTTTTGGATCACCAGAACGCGCATTGCCACTTCCGTACAACTTACTTGGGCATGAGACTACCGCGTTTCCAGACCAGACGGTTAAACCTTGGCGGTTCTGGCAGCCGCGCGCAGGCATTGAGCCATCGCCGGCAGGAAGTGGGATACATCGGGCGTCGCGAGGCCCCTCACCTTGGCCAGATCGTCGTAGCGGCGCAGCTTCACCGCATCGGCGTAAAACGGCAGTTTCTCGAACGCCATGATTTCGTCCGCCGACATCGGGCCGCCCTGAAGCGATAGGCTGAGCACGGAATCATGCGACAATTTTCCGAAATAATCGGCTTCCTTGCCGCACAAATAGCGTTTGGCCGCCACGTGCAGGCGCACCGGTTCGGTGACATCGGGGCCGAAACGATCGGCGAGGTAGCGGTTGCCGACATCCTCGTGCTGATCGTCGATGCCGCGCGCGGCCGGATTTTCACCGAGGTCGTGCACCATATGCCCGATGTCATGCAGCAAGGCGGCGGTCACCAGGCTTGCCGGATCGCCAGCCTGCTCGGCCAGCAACGCCGCCTGCAAAGCATGTTCGATCTGATTGATATCGGTCAGCCCATAGCGATGCCGCCCGTTACGGTCGAGCAAAGCGGCCAAATCGGCAATTTCAGTCAACAACACGGCGTCGCCCCAAAGTCATCGGCATCCCCTTGTCGGGCCGCGTGGTCACCCGCGAAACCGGAACAGGCACATAGCCCGGCTTGGCGTGCAGCCGCATCGTCGGCAGTAGCGTGCCAAGAATGGCGGCGGCTTCCAGCAGCGCGAACTGCATGCCGATGCAAATGCGCGGCCCAGCGCCGAACGGCAGCCAGGCGTAGCGGTGGCGAGATTTCATCGTCTCCGGCGCGAAGCGGTCCGGGTTGAAGTCGTCCGGCCGGTCCCAGATCATTTCGTGATGGTGCACCGCGTGGATCGGTATCAGCACGCGGTTGCCGGCTTTGATTTCGGTGTTGTCGAGGGTGAAATCCTGCATCACCTCGCGCCCGACGATGGACACCGGGGAGTAGACCCGCATCGATTCCATCACCACCTGACGGGTGTATTGCAGATCGGCGACCTGGGCGGCTTCCAGCGGCGCGCTGCCGGTGACGGTTTCGATTTCGGCGAGCATTTTGGCTTCGACGTCCGGATGCTTGCTGAGCAGATAGAAAGTCCAGGTCAGCGCCAATGCGGTCGTTTCGTGGCCGGCGCCGATGAAGGTGAGGATATTGTCGATCACATCGGTGTCCGAAAAACCGGCGCCGGTTTCCGGATCGCGGGCGTCCAGCAGCAGGCTCAGCAGATCGTCGTGCCGCGTGCCCGATGTGCGGCGTTCGGCGACCCGGTTGCCGATCATGCCGCGCAGATAGCCGCGCCCGCGCATGGCGCGGCGCTTGCCGGGATAGGGGGTCCATTCCGGCAGCCCGAGCACGGTGAGTACCACTGCCCAGGGGGTGGATTTCAGGAAGTCCGCGATGCTGCGCTCGACCTGGCCGACATCGATGTCGCCGCGCCCGGACAGCATGGTTTGCAGAATGATCTCGAAGGTCAGATGCATCATGTCGCGATCGACGTCGATCGCCGCACCAGCGGGCAGCGCCTGCCAGTTGGCCAAGGTATCGCGGGCGGCGGCGATCATCGCCGGGATAAAACTGTTGACCGCGCTGGGGCGGAACACCGGCGCCACCACCCGGCGCTGGGACCGCCAGCGTTCGTCCTCCGCGGTCAGGATGCCGTGGCCGAGGGCGGGTTCCAGCGCGCGGCGCATCTGGTCGGACTTGTGCAGCCGGTCGGCGTTGTCAACCAATACGGTCTGGATCATCGCCGGGTCGGTGATGAAATAGCGCGCCGCCCCCATGAAGTTCAGCCGCACGATGCGCTGCTGGTAGATTTCCGGCGGCCAGAAATCGATCGGGTTCTGGAGCGACCGGCGCAGCATCCGCATGCTTTCCAGCCGGCCGGGGGTTTTGGTCAGGATGGCGAGGTCGCTCATTTCGGGGGCTCCACCCGGACTTCGATCGCGGCGGTGGCGATCACCGCCGGGTCGTGGTTTTCATCGTCCGGCACGTCCAGCCCGCCTTTGACCACGCGCACAATGATGACGCCATAGGGCAGGCTGGCCTTGACCCGTTCGACGTCCACCCGGTCCGGTTGCTGGACGCCGATGGTGACGGTGACCTGCATGGTTGCGGCGGGGATTTTCAGCGCGCGCAGGAAGGTGAGCGAGCTGTGATGCAGGGCATCCTGCACCGCGCGGAGGGCGGCCTTGGTATAGTCGCCGCCATGCAGATCGTTGCCGGCGCCCATTTCCAGAATGGCACGAACGAGGGTCATTGCCGGCGTGCCCTTTCAGCCGATATCGAGCCGCACGATGGCGGCGGCGTGGGCGATCAGGGTGGAATTGGTGCCGGCATCGTTGGGGATTTCCAGCCCGCCTTCGACCACTGTCACCGTGCCGGTGCCGTGCGGCAGCACCGCCAGCACCTGGGCGTGATCGACTTTTTCCGGATGCGGCACGCCGATGCGCACTTCCACTTGCATGGCATCGACGGGCTGGCCGACCAGATCGCCGATGCTGAGCGAATTATGCCACAGCGCATCGCGCAGCGCGCGCATCGCCGCTTTGGTGGGGTCGGCGCCGCGAATATCGGTGCCCATGCCGATTTCCAGCACCATCCGCTTCATCACCATCGCTTATGCCTCCAGGATCGCCGCGACCGCACTGGCCAATACCTGGCAGCCTAGCACGATATCGTCGTCTTCGGTGTTCTCGGTCCAATGATGGCTGATGCCGCCGATCGAGGGCACGAACAGCATCGCCGCTGGCATCACCCGCGCAAGGTACTGCGCATCGTGGCCGGCGCCGCTGGGCATGGATTGCCAGCCCCCCGGCGCGTGCCGTTCGGCGGCGGTGGCCAGTGCGGCCTGGAAGCCGGCATCCATCAAGGCCGGCGTGGAGCGGGACACATTATGCAGCACCACATCGCACGGCCCGGCATTGGCCTCCGCGATCAGGTCCTCCAGCGTGCGTTCCATCCGCTGCAAGGCCGCCATATCGACATCACGGAACTGAAACATCATTTCCGCCCCACCGGGAATGATGCTGCCGGCGCCGGGGTCGAGGGTGATGCGGCCGACCGTCCAGACGCTGCGCTCGGCACATATTTGCGGAAACCTTGCATCGATGGCGACCGCGAGTTTCGCTGCCGCCAGCCCGGCATCGCGGCGGATCGCCATGCGGGTGGTGCCGGCATGGTTCTGCACGCCGGTGATGCTGATGCGGTACTGCCAGATCGCGACGATGGAGGCGACGACGCCGATTTTCAGCGCATGGGCTTCCAGATCGTCGCCCTGTTCGATGTGGGCTTCGATGTAGCCACGGTAGCGGCCGGGGGCGAACCGCGTGCGCGGCTTGTCCGCCAGACCGGCGCCGGCGAGTGCTTCCCGCATCGTGTTGCCTTCGTAGCGGTTGCGCCCGGCGTCGATGTTGGCTTCGGAAAAATCGCCAATGAAAGAACGGCTGCCAGGGAAGGCGGCGTAGTGGCCTTCCTCATCTGCCCAGGACACCACATCCACCCCGCGGCCGAGCGCGCGGGCCACTTCCAGGCCGTACATCACGCCCAGCGCACCATCCAGCCAGCCGGCATGCGGCTGGGTTTCACTGTGGCTGCCGAGCAGGATTTTCGGGCCCGGTTCCGGACAGCGGCCATAAACATTGCCGATGCCGTCGATTTCCGGTTCCAACCCGGCGGCGCGCATCCGCGCGGCGATCCAATGGCGGCTTGCCATATCGACTTCCGAGTAGGTCGGCCGATGGACGCCGGATTTGTAGGTTCCGAAGCCGCGCAGTTCATACAAATCGGCCAGCAGGCGCCTGCCATCGATGGAAACGTTCGAAGCCACGCGGTCACTCCTTCAACTGGATGTTCTGGGGGCGGATCAACCCATCCGGCACCGGCACGAACCCGCTAAGCTTGTCGCTGTGCGCGAATAGCCAATTCTGATGATACAGCACCAGCATCGGCCGGTCCTGCAAATAGATTTCGGCGATATCACGATAGAGCGACTGGCGTTGCGGCACGTCGGTGATGCTGCGCGCCCTGGCGAGCAGCGCGTCGAATTCCGGATTGCTGTATTTGCCCCAGTTCAGAAACCCGCCGCTGGCCAGCCAGACCGCCACATTGCTGTCCGGATCGAGGCGACCGGACCACGTGCCGAGATAGGCGTTGAAGGCGCCGCGCTGCACTGCGGCCACCGCGGCATTGGCTTCCATCGGCTGGATTTTAACATCGAAGCCGGCCTCCGCCGTCATCGATTGGATCATCTCGGCGGTCTTGATCGCGCTCGGCGTATTGCCCACCACCAGCGCCACCGGCAGCTTGGCCAACCCCATCGCCTTCATCAGCGCCACCGCCTGGCCGATATCGCGATCCGGCACCGGGTAGGCGGAATTCCAGTAGGTGCTGCCGGGCGGTTCGGTTTGGTTGGATGGAAGCTGGGTGCCATCGAAGGCAACCTTGTTGATCGCCACGCGGTCGATCGCCAGCTCGAACGCTTCCCGCACGCGGGGTTCGGTGGCGAATTTCGAACGCCCGAGGGCGCCGTTGCCGAGGTTGAGCAGCAGGGTTTGGTAGGCGATCGAGGGGGCAATCAGCAGGCGCAGTTTCGGATCATGGTGCACGGTGTCGGCGTCCGACGCGGCGAGGCCTTCCAGCATGTCCAACTGGCCGGTGCGCAAATTGGCCAGCCGGACAGTGCGGTCCGGCATGGTGAAATAGGTGATGCGGTCCAGTTTCAGGGCGGCATTGTTCCAGTAGCCGCCGAAGCGGTCCAGAATGATGCGGTCCTGGGCGATGCGCTGGGTGAAGCTGAACGGGCCGGCGCAAACTGGATGGCTGCCAAGCTCGGCGCCCAGCTGGGTAATATTCTTCGGCGAGAGTATCATGCCGGCACGGTCCGCGAGCACCGCCACCAATGGCGCATAGGGCACCGCGAGCTTGATCCGCAGTGTCAGCGGATCGACGATTTCCACCGCGGCGATCGGCTTGAGTTCGGATTTGCGCGCACTTTCGGCGGCGCTGCGATAACGTTGCAGATTGATCCGCACTGCTTCTGCGGTGAGCGGCGTGCCGTCCTGGAACTGCGCGCCGTTGCGCAGTTTCATCGTCAGGGTCAGGCGGTCATCCGACCAGCCCCAGCCGGTGGCGAGTTGCGGCACCAGATTCATTTTAGCATCGACATCGACCAGCTTGTCGCACAGTGCGGAAAACACGATCTGCCCGGCGTAGGACACGCTGCGCGCTGGATCGAGACTATCGGGGTCTGACGCCAGGCCGATGCGAAGATTGCCGGCGGCAAAAGCGTCGTTCGCCGCGACGCAGCAAAGCACCACCAAAACCCATTTTCGCCATGCCGGCATACCGCCCAAGTCCCCCAATAGTCTCGCCCCGGATGGAAGCATGCGCCGCAACCGCGCGCCAGTGTTCAAGGGTTCGTTCGTCACCCGGGCCGGCGCGACCTTCTAACCGCGCTGCGGCACCACCCCAAAAATCCTCTCGAACCGCGCTGCGTAGGCGGGCCAGACTTCCGGGTTAAGCACCCGGCTCGGTGGCTTGCCGTCCAGCATGTCCAGCAACTGTTCGGCCGCGATGCGGGCGATGTTGGCGCGCGCTTCGCGGGTGACGCCGGCGGTGTGAGGGCTGGCAACGACGTTGTCGAACCCCAGCAGGGGATGATCGAGCGACGGCGGTTCTGGGTCCCATACATCCAGCCCGGCGCCGGCCAGGCGTTTTTCGGCCAGTGCCCTGGCCAGCGCCATTTCATCGTGGATGCCGCCGCGCGCGGTGGTGACGAAATAGGCATCCGGCTTCATCAAGGCGAATTCCCGCGCGCCGATCATGTTGCGGGTGGTGGGGATGCGCGGGCAGTTCACCGAGACATAATCCACGCTGGCCAACAGCGTATCGAGATCCACCTTCTCTGCCCCGCGCGCCTGCATGGTCGCCGCATCCAGCAGCGGATCGCAGGCCAGCACCCGCATCCTGAACAGCCCGCGGCACAATTCCGCCAGCCGCGTGCCGACATTGCCGAGGCCGATGATGCCGACGGTTTTGCCCAGCAGATCGCGGCCCATGTACTTGTTGCGGTTCAGCCCGGCGTCCCGGCGCATGGCGCGGTCGGCTTCGACGATCCGCTTGCCGAGAATAATCATCATCCCGAGCGCATGTTCGGCGACCGCTTCCTTGTTGCCGCCGGCCTGGTTCACCGCCAACACGCCTGCCCGGTTGCAGGCTTCCAGATCGACCGTGTCGTAGCCGGCCCCGTTGGTGGACACCATCAGCAGGTTCGGCGCCCGCGCCAGCAGGGCATCGGTGATGTGGTAGATGCCGGCGATCTCATCGCGCGCCGAGCCGATCTGGTAGGCGTGGGCTGCCGCCAGCACGCGGTCCGCCGCATGCGTCGGGCTGTCGTTTTCCAGTTTTTCGACCACCACATCGGGGCGGGTGGCCACCACGTCGTGGAAGGTTTGCTCGGCCACGTATTTGACGAAAAAGACGCGTTTGGTGTTCACGGTCATGGTTCCGCTGATCTCCTGCCCTGTGGTGGCAGATCATCCGATGCCGGAGTGGTGGTCAAGCCGGCAAGCCGGTAGAATGCGCCGGACAGACAAACGGGACACAAAGCCTTATGCCGGCCGACGACATGACCACACCAGAAGCAGGTCGCGATTTCATTCGCGACATCATCCAGTCCGACCTCGATGCCGGCCGCACCCAAACATTGGTCACCCGGTTTCCGCCGGAGCCGAACGGCTACCTGCATATCGGCCACGCCAAGGCGATCTGCCTGAATTTCGGCGTCGGCGAGGAATTCGCCGGCCGCACCCATCTTCGCTTCGACGACACCAACCCGACCAAGGAGGAGCAGGAATATATCGACGCCATCCAGGCCGATGTGCGCTGGCTCGGCTTCGATTGGGGCGCCAACCTGCATTTCGCCTCGGATTATTTCGAGCAGCTTTATGCCTGGGCGCTGCACCTGATCGGCAATGGCGATGCCTATGTGGACGACACCCCGGCCGACCAGATGCGCACCATGCGCGGCAGCCTGACGCAAGCAGGCACCATCAGCCCCAGCCGCAACCGCTCCGCCGCGCAAAATCTGGCGCTGTTCCAGGACATGCGGGCCGGAAAATTCGCCGCCGGCGCCTGCGTGCTGCGGGCCAAAATCGACATGGCCAGCGGCAACATGAACCTGCGCGACCCCGTGCTCTACCGCATTATCCACGCCCACCATCCGCGCACCGGCAATGCCTGGTGCATCTATCCGACCTATGATTTCGCGCACGGCCAGTCCGACGCGATCGAGGGCATCACGCATTCGATCTGCACCTTGGAATTCGAGGACCATAAGCCGCTCTACGACTGGCTGCTGGACCATCTGCCGATCGCCGGCCTCGGCCTGCCGCGCCCGCGCCAGTATGAATTCGCCCGGCTGAACATCGGCTACACCGTGATGTCCAAACGCATCCTCAACCGGCTGGTGCGCGAAAACCATGTCTCCGGCTGGGACGATCCGCGCATGCCCACCATCGCCGGGCTGCGCCGGCGCGGCGTGCCGGCGGCCGCGGTGCGCGGCTTCATCGCCAAGGTGGGCGTGGCGCGCGCCAACAGCGTGGTCGATCTGGCGCTGCTGGATTTCGCCGTCCGCGAAACCCTGAACCCGATCGCCGCCCGCCGGATGGCGGTGCTGCGGCCGCTGAAAGTTATCATCGAGAACTACCCCGAAGGCGAAACCGAAACCCTGGAAGCGATCAACCACCCCGACAATCCCGAGATGGGCACTAGGAGAATAAGCTTCGGCCGCGAAATCTGGGTCGAGCAAGACGACTTCATGGAAACGCCGCCGAAGAAATTCTACCGCCTGTCGCCCGGCAAGGAAGTGCGCCTGCGCTACGGCTACTTCATCACCTGCCGCGAACTGGTGCGGAACGAGGAAGGCGAAGTGATCGCCCTGCGCTGCATCTACGACCCCGCCACCAAAGGCGGCAACGCGCCCGACGGCCGCAAAGTGCAGGCAACCCTGCACTGGGTCGCCGCGGCCGACGCGGTAGACGCCGAAGTGCGGCTTTATAACACGCTGTTTGCCCGCCCGGACCCCGGTGCGGAGGGCGACGTGATGGCCGATATCAATCCGCAATCGGTTGAAATCCTGCGCCGCTGCAAGCTTGAACCGGCGCTGCGGGATGCTGTCGTGGGGGAGGCGGTGCAGTTTGAACGCCAGGGGTATTTCGCGGCCGACCCGGACCGGGCACCGGGTGCCCTGGTGTTCAACCGAACCGTGGGGCTGCGGGATAGCTATGCCAAGCCGGCGGTGACGGGACGGAAGTGAAGCGCTTCTTTTTTGAAAAAAAGAAGCAAAAAACTTTTCCATTTGGTGCGGGGTTTGGCGTTCGACCGCGCAAATAGCCATGATTGTTACGATAACGTAACAAAATAGACAGGGCTCTACGGTACTAGCATTCTGTCGTTTGAACGAAATGGGCGCAGGAGGGCGCCACACGAACTATCGCCCAGCCGGCAAATCTCGCCCCACACCAGCGCAATGCCCGCCAGTACGGTTGTCGCTGGCACGATGACCGCCGCCGGAAGGGCAACCACAACCACCCGCACCGGACGCGCGCAACCGGCACGGTGCCCGCGCCGCACCGACACCACACACGCCGCTACATAAAAATCTGCTGTTACGAAACCGGCCAATGCCGAATTATTCTGATCGCCCGCCTCGTGCGCACGAAGCTCCATCGCGTCTCGCAGCGACTGGCACAACCGAAACAACAGTCGCAGCAACACAGGTAGCCGAGAAAATGCCCTAAACGCCGCCGCCTCAAACGACTCAAGCGCCCCCGCAATCCGCTGCGCCGTTTCGGCGGCGGACGTGGGTGCGAGCGCATGTGACGAACGATCAATCATAAAACAGTTATTAGTAGTAACCGATCTCCGTTGCAACAGAAATTTTCCGCGCGGTATTCTGTGATCCGTCGGTCACCCTGTGGCATGACCCTAAACGCAAGGGGTCGCAATGACAGGGCGAGGGTTGTGCGGAAAGGGCTGATCGGCCCGATGGACTTCCGTTCACCCGATTGCCCTGCTTCGAATGAGTCTGCCACGACGCGGGGTTTGGTGGGCTACCCCGCCAGTTTTTTCAGCCATTTCCCGGCGCTGGCGATCGCCTTGCGGCTTTGCCCGACCGCCGCGCTGAAGCGCAGGAACCCGTGCAGCAGGCCGCGATAGGTTTCCAGGGTTACCTTGCCGCCGGCCAAGGTCATTTTGGTCGCCAGGCGTTCGCCGTCGGAATAGAGCACATCGAGTTCCGCGAGCTGCACCAAGGTTGGTGGCAGGCCGCGCTGGCTGTCGCGTAGGGGTGCGGCGAGCGCGTTCAGCCGGTCGGCGGGGTCGCGCATGTAGAGGTCCCAGTAGGCCATCATGCCGGCCCGGGTGAGGCCGTAGCCTTCGGCGAACTCGCGGTAGCTGGGGCTTTCGAAATCGGCGTCGGTGACCGGATAGGCGGCAAGGATGCCGGCCAGTTTCGGGCCGCCCTGGTCGCGCAGCATGATCGCCACCGCCAGCGCCAGGTTGCCGCCGGCGCTGTCGCCGCCGACCACGATGCAAGCGGGGTCGATGCCCCAGGCTTCGGCGTCGGCGGCGATTTTGCGGATTGCCTCGGCGCATTCGAACACCGCCTGCGGAAACCGCGCTTCCGGTGCGAGGGTGTAATCCACCGAAACCGCCGCATAGCCGCTGGCCGCTGCCAGTTCGCGCACCAGCCGGTCATGCGTGTCGATCGAAGCCCACACCCAGCCGCCGCCATGCAGCCAGACCAGCAGCGGCTGCCCCCTTGTTCGCTGATCTTCGCCGGCGAGCGGCCGATGCAGCCGGCACAGCACCCGCCTTCCGTGCGCGAACACGAAACGATCCGCGCTGTGCGCCATTTCCGGCCCGCCGGTGCCGAACAGCATGGATAATTTGTCGTTCACCAGCCGCTGCGGGTCGAACGGCGCGATCGGCAGCACCGGCGGATATTTCGCGGCTTCGGCATCCATCTGCGCCCTTGCGGCGCGCATCTCCGGGTCCCAGCGGGTGAAATCGACCATGGCAACGCTCCCTTAGTAAATTTGGTCCAGTCTGCCGGACCCCGAGGGGGCTGACAAACCCCCCTGGATGCCCCATGTTGCACTGCACCATGACACTGATGCCGATCCCGCTCCCCGGTCGCCTGCCGCGCGAACTGCCGCCGCATTTGCCGGGCGAATATCCCGCCGAACTCGAAGGCACCTTCGCGACGGCGCTGGAAACCTTGCGCATTCGCCCGATCCGTCCGTCCGACGAGGCCGCGCACGCCGATTTCTTTGCCCACCAAACCCCGGAAGATGTGCGGTTTCGGTTTTTTGCCGCCTTGCGCGAACTGCCGCCGAAGCTGATGTTCCGGCTGACCCATATCGATTACGTGTCTGAAATGGCGTTCATCGCGGTTCGCCCGGCCAGCGGTGAAACCGTCGGCGTCGCCCGCCTGGTGCGCGATGGGCGGAGCGGCGAATTCGCGGTCGCGATCCGGCCGGATGGCAAATCGCACGGCCTGGCCTATCATCTTATGCAACGTTTGTTCGACTGGGGCCGTAGCCAGGGCATGACCGGAGTGCACGCGCTGATCCTGGCCGATAACGGGCCGATGCTCGCCTTCGCCCGTAAGCTCGGCTGCCGCCTGCGCCGTGATCCGAACGACGCCGGCATCGTGATCGCCGAAATGGGCCTGGGCTGAAAGATTTTTGCGGCGCGGGAATAAACCGCCGCCTGCCGCGGTCTTCCCCCTACTGCCAACAGGGGATCAAACCATGACCGACCATCCGAAAGACCCGAGCCGTCGCGCCGCGCTGGAATGCATGCTGTGGGCCGGCAGCGGCTTGTTGTGGACGGTGGTCGGCGGGGTGCCGCGGAGCGCATTGATCGACAGCGCCGCGGCGGCTGAGCCGGGCTTCAGCTTCGCGCAGATCAGCGACAGCCATATCGGCTTCAAAAGCCCGATCAATCCGGACACGCCGGGCAC
>JAYTQP010000415.1:0-2347 GCA_043746675.1 Rhodospirillales bacterium
TTCACCAACACCGTGCCGGTCGATGCCTATCGCGGCGCCGGCCGGCCGGAAGCCAACTACCTCGTCGAACGCCTGATCGATGCCACCGCCCGCGAACTCGGCATCGACCGCATCGAACTGCGCCGCCGCAACATGGTCGGCCCCGCCGCGATGCCGCATACCTCCGCCATGGGCCGCACCTACGACAGCGGCAACTTCCCGCTGGTGATGGACACCGCACTCAAGCACACCGACTGGGCCGGCATCGCCGCGCGCAAGACGGAAGCCGAAAGCCGCGGCAAAAAGCGCGGCATCGGCATGGCCTACTACCTCGAAGCCACCGGCGGCGATGCCACCGAGCGCGCCGAAATCCGCTTCGCCGACGATGGCTTCGTCGATGTTTACGTCGGCACCCAATCGACCGGCCAGGGCCACGAAACCGCTTACATCCAACTCACCTCGGACCGGCTCGGCATCGACGGCGAACGCATCCGGGTGCGCCAGGGCGACACCGCCGAAATGCCCACCGGCGGCGGCACCGGCGGCGCCCGCAGCCTTTATTCCGAAGGCCAGGCGATCCTGCTGACCGCCACCTCCGTCATCGAAAAAGGCCGCCGCGCGGCCTCCGAGGCGCTGGAAGCGTCGATGGCCGATATCGTCTTCGAAGCCGGCCGCTTCGCCGTCGTCGGCACCGATCGCGGCATGGACATCATCGCCCTAGCCTTGCACCAGCGCGCCCGCGCCGCCAAGGGCGAGGACGTCACCACGCTCGATGCCGCCGAAATCGCCGCCATCGACAATCATACCTTCCCGAATGGCTGCCACATCGCCGAAGTGGAAATCGATCCGGAAACCGGAACCGTGCAAGTGGTCCGCTACAGCGTCACCGATGATGTCGGTAAAGCCGTCAACCCGATGATCGTCGCCGGCCAAGTCCACGGCGGCGTCGCCCAGGGCCTCGGCCAGGCGCTGCTGGAACACACCGCCTACGACCCCGAAAGCGGCCAATTACTGGCCGGCAGCCTGATGGATTACACCCTGCCGCGCGCCGACGACCTGCCGGCGATCGATGTCGAACTGGTCGAAGTGCCCTGCCTGACCAACCCAATGGGGGTCAAAGGCGCCGGTGAAGCCGGGGCGGTCGGCAGCCCGCCGGCTTTGATCAATGCCATCCTCGATGCGCTGCGCGGCAACGGCGTCACCGAAATCGACATGCCGGCGACGCCGGAGCGGGTTTGGCGGGCGATCGCACGGGCGGCGTAGCTTTAGGAAGCAAGCGCTTCTTTTTGGAAAAAGAAGCAAAAACTTTCTCACCTTTTGGGGTTTGATCCGTAAGGCCTGCATCGCGAAGATTTCACCGCTGGCGCAGCGTTGGATCGGGATGGCTTCGCCTCGCAGTGACCAATCCGGTGGGCAACATTTTTCGAGACATCAGGCGAACAGAATATTCTTTTTCCAAAAAGAACCGCTTGCCTTCCTCCCTACGCCGGATCCTCCCACCCGCTCACCGTCTCCGCAACCGCTTTGCCAGCCACCATCCGGCGCAAATCCACCAGCAGCTTGTCGTCGAAGCTAGCCCGCAGTGCGGCCCAGGGTTCCGGATCGGCGGCGATGTCGTCGTACACCTCGCGCGGCACCGACAGCCCGACCAGACGCTGTTCGGTCGCCGCCACCACCCAGGTGAAATCCAGCGTGTCGGCATTGCCCGCGGTCAACCGCAGTTCGGTCTGATCCGCGATCGGCGGCTTGTTGACCGAGCGCATGATACTGATTTTCAGCATTTCGAGGGTTACGTCATCCAGGCCGATATCGTGCGCCAGCACTTTTTCGCGTAGCGCCGGCCACCCGAACACCAGGCGGGCCTGCATACCCTTCCCGAGTTCCTGCCCGGATGGCGGCGCGCCGGCGCCAAAGCTGCGCTCGAACGTGGCCCGCGCGTCGGTTTCCTCCTGCTCCCAGTTTTCCAGTTCATCGGCCGGGCGGGCCATGATCCATTGCGCGCGCCCGACATCGAGGTAGGACAAATGCGGCGGCAGCCGCAGCGTGGTGGCGCAGTTGGTGCAGGGCTGGGCCTGGAAGCTGCCATCCAGAATCTCGTCGCGCAAATCCTGCCGGCTATCGACATTGATGCTGGCGTTGCGCTCAACCTCGTTCTTGGTGCCGCATTTCTGGCAGATCGCGCTGGCGGGGTGAAAGATCGACATGGCGTCGGCTCCGAATTCGGTTGCAGGCGTCTTTGAGAGCGTGATGACCGAAGGTGGAACCACCGCAGGTCTGAATCACGCGATCTTACAATAAGTTAGAGCATGATGGCCGCTTCTATCGGCGGTCATCGCGCTCTAGGCTAGCCCTTGGCGTGCCAGGTGAA
>JAYTQP010000416.1:0-1518 GCA_043746675.1 Rhodospirillales bacterium
AGACGAAGCGCTCGCGCTCTAGGCATTTGTCTTGTCGCGTGATTCACGCGCTCTGGTATGTCAACCTCAGGCGATCACGCTCGAAGGCAGCGCCGGCAACTAAGTGCGTCAGCACGCCGGCGAAGCTGCCGCCTAAAGCAAAGACTTAGGGCCTGTCCAACGAACCCGTCCGCTTCGTTTATTCTCCGTCCGGCCCTAAGTGCCTATTACCTCGACGAACGGTTTACCTCCCGTCCCTGGCATCGCCCCCGATCACAGGCCTCAGCGTCCGAAAAACGTTAAGCTGCGATAATCCGCGTTTCCCCATCGGCCATCGCACAGCACTGGGTATGGGCTTGGGTTGATGATCGACGACATAGCGGATATCGGGCTTGGCGTTGGGCATTCCCGCGCTGGGCCAGGCAGCGTTGCGGCGGTTTATTATTTTCTTGATCGCAACGTTGCGTGTGCGGCATTCGCGCCGGGCGATGACGAGGGCACGACGGAGTGGGACGTGGTGCGAACCATGAACCTGGCGGTGGCGCCGTAGCTGGTCAGGTCTTTGCTGGATGGTGCGGGTTGGAAACCCTGCCGCTGCCAAAATCTCTCCGACCCGCCGACCGCGACGAGCGAGAGGCTTGGAAGGTAGCTTTGTTCGGCCATTGCGATGAGAAGACTGACCGCCGCGTTGGCGGCGCCGGCTCCGCGCGCGGCTGGGACGAGTGCAAGGTCGTGGATGTAAAAACTGTCGGGCTTAACGGGAAATTGACCCAGGAGGCTGTTCAGTGCCGGCGGCGCGCCGAGCTGCCAGGGGTGACTGATCGCGTAGCCTGCGAGGCCGCCCGGTGTTTCGAGCACGAGGCAACCGGCCGAATAGAGGTGCAGCCGTTCGCGAAATATTGCCTTGTCTTCTGGCAAGCTAGTGTGGATGCGGTCAGCGATTTTCTTCACTTCGGGGAGGTCGGCTGGCTGCATCGGCCGCCATGGCACGATTATCATGGCACCGCTACGCGGCGATCGGCGGCGCGGCTTGGGGGAACATCGCCCGCTCGATCAACGCGCACACGATATGCGCGGCGGTGATGTGGCATTGCTGGATGATCGGCGTCCAGGTGCTCGGCGCCCGCAGCACGCGGTCGCAGAGTTCAACCATCTTGCCGCCCCCCGCGCCCACGAAACCATGCGTCACGATGCCCCGGGCCCGGGCTTCGCGCAGGGCTGCCACCACGTTGGGCGAATTGCCGGACGTCGAAATCCCCAGCAGCACGTCTCCGGCCTTGCCGAGGCCGATCACCTGGCGGGTGAAAATATGCTCGTAACCGTAATCATTTCCGGTCGCCGTGATCGCGGACGTATCGGTGGTCAGCGCAATCGCCGGCAGCGCGGCATGGTCGAACATCAGGCGGGAAATGAACTCGCCGGCGATATGCTGGGCGTCGGCAGCACTGCCGCCATTGCCGCAGATCATCAATTTTCCGCCAGCGCGAATGGCGGCCACCACATCCTCGGCCATGCCGATCATCGCCGCACTGGCCGCCG
>JAYTQP010000417.1:0-4051 GCA_043746675.1 Rhodospirillales bacterium
CATCGTCGTATAGCGCCGGGCCGGCGGCCTGGGTGAGTGTTTCGGTGATGGCCTGCGGTGTCATCGGCGATCCTGTTGCGGCGTTTCAATTTTATTCACTTCTCGCCGCTAGCCTCGCCCAATGTCTGCCATTTTTGCAAACGGATCACTGACGGAGGCCGAACCTATACCGGCGCAACGCGCCGCCGGTACGGCGCTGGCGCGGCTGCGATTTCAAGATGGCGTGGCGGCCTTGGCACAAGGCGATCGCGCCGCTGCCGCCCTGGCCTTCGGCGCTGCCATGCGGCTCGACCCGATGCAGGCGGATGCGGCCTGCAATCTTGCCGTGCTGTGCCTCGATGAAGGTTATCTGGCGGAGGCCGAGGCGTTATGCCGCGCCGCCCGGGCGGTCGCCCCAACCCATGTCGCCGCCGCAACCAACCTCGGCAACGCGCTGCACCGTCAGGGCCGCCATCAGGCCGCCGGCGAAACCTACGCCGCCGTGCTGCGCTGCGCTCCGCACGCGGCGGACGCGCTGATCGGGCTTGGGCTCAGCTTGCAGGCGCGCGGCGCGATGGAGGCAGCGATCGCGGCTTTGCGGCAGGCGACCGAGGTGACCCCGGCCTGTCCGATCGCGCATAACAATCTCGCGCATGCCCTGCTGGCGGCTGGGAATTTCGCCGAAGGCTGGGCGGAATTCGAGTGGCGTGCGGCCAGCCCGGCGCGCCGGGTGCTGCGTCTGCCCGGCCGGCAATGGCGCGGCGAGCCGCTTTACGGCCGCCGGCTGCTGATCCAGGCGGAGGGGGGCTATGGCGACATGATCCAGTTCGCCCGCTACGTGCCGTTGGTGATGCAGCGCGGCGGCCAGGTTGTCATGAGCGTCTATAAGCCGCTGCTGCGGCTGTTCGCGGGCCTGCCGGGGGTCGACCTGGTCGAAACCGGCGCCAAGCTGCCGCCGTACGATCTGCATTGCCCGTTGCTGAGCCTGCCACGGATTTTCGGCACCGCCGTCGATAACATTCCGCCGCCGCTGCCGCTGCGGAGCGAGCACGCGCGGATCGCCGCCTGGCGCGCGCGGATCGCACCGGCCGGACGACGCATCGTGGGGCTGGTATGGGCCGGTGCGCCGCGACCGGGGCAGAAGGCACAAATGGAAATGGACCGTCGGCGGTCGCTGCCATTGGCGGCCCTCGCCCCGCTGGCCGAATTGCCCGGCATAGCTCTGGTCAGTCTGCAAACCGATGCCGGCCCCGGCCTGCCGATGTTCGATGCGATGGCGGAAATGGCGGATTTTGCCGATACCGCCGGGTTGGCCGGCGCCTGCGACCTGGTGATCAGCGTTGACACCGCGATGGCGCATCTGGCGGCCAGCCTCGACCGGCCGGTCTGGCTGCTGGATCGCTACGATGGCTGCTGGCGTTGGCTAAAAGCGCGCGACACGTCGCCGTGGTATCCGGCGTTGCGGCTGTTTCGGCAGGCGGCACCAGGTGACTGGGGTGGGGTGGTGGCGCGCGTGTGTGCCGAGCTGATCGCGGACGCCGCATGATGTCGGCTTACTCTGCGTGCCGCACGTCCCGCCCGGTGATCCGTTCGTAGACCTGGATCATCGCAGTGCTATCAGCGCCGCCCAGCCCCATATTGCGGGCCATCCGCAGCAGGGTGAGAACTGGCGGGCCGACCAGACCGGGGACGCCGAGATCGTCGGCCATCTGCTGGGCCAGGCGCATATCCTTGTGCGCCAGATCGAGCGCGAAGCTTGGCGCGAAATCGCCGGCGAAGGATTTACGAGTGAGGCTGGTGAAGGCCGCGGAGGCGCCGCTGCTGGTGGCCACCACGTCGCGCAATTTGCCGAGATCGATGCCGGCGGCGGCCGCCATCGCCAGACCTTCGGCGGCGGCGGCCATGTTGCAGAACGCCAGCATGTTGTTGATCAGCTTGGCGACCGAGGCCATGCCGACGGGGCCGACATGGATCACCGATCCGGAGAAGGACGCCAGCAACGGCAGGTGGGCTTCGAACAGTGCCGCCTCGCCGCCGACCATGATGGTGATGCTGCCATCTTCGGCCCGCGCCACGCCGCCGGATACCGGGGCTTCCAGCATTGTCGCGGCATGCGCCGCCATGCCGGCCTGCAAGCGTTTGGCGATGGCCGGCGAATTGGTGGACAGGTCGATATAGGTGCCGCCGGCGCCGATATTGGCGGCGATGCCGTCGGCACCCAGGGCCACCGCTTCGACGATATCCGGGGTGGCGAGCGAGGTGATCACAACGTCCGCCCAGGCGGCCAGTGCTGCGACCGAGGTGGCGGCGGTGGCGCCGATTGCGGTGCATGCCGCTACCCTGGCCGGGTCCCGATCGAACACGCGCACCGCGTGATTGGTGTTGCGGATCAGGTTGCGGCACATCGGGCCGCCCATGTTGCCGACGCCGATGAAGCCGATTTTCATGATATTGTGCTCCGATTGAAGGTCATACGCCGCGAAAATTCGGTAGCCGTTTTTCCTGCCAGGCGCGCTGGCCTTCCTTCAGGTCGGCGGATCCGCGAACCCTGGCGGCGGTGTCGGCGATCGCGGCGTAGTCCGGGTTTCCGCGCGCGATTGCGTTCAGCGCGGATTTCATACCTTGCACGGCCAGCGGTGCGTTGGCGGCGAGGGTGGCGGCCAGGGTGTTCACCCGGTGGGTCAGGTCTTCCGCCGCTACCAGTTCGGTCAGGAAGCCGATGCGCAGCAATTCTTCGGCTTCGAGCCGTTCCGCGGTCAGGAACAGGCGCTTGGCGGCGTCCAGGCCCAGGCGGGTGATGTAGCGGCGCATGCCGTTGGGATAATAATGCAGCCCGAGTTGGGCGGCCGGCATGAACATGCCCATGCCGATCACGCCGACGCGAAAATCGCAGGCCAGCGAGAGGTCGGTGGAGCCGCCATAGACCCCGCCTTGCAGGGCGGCGATGGTTGGCACGCGGGCTTGTTCGACCCGATCGGTCAGCGCCTCGAAGCCCGGCGCGCCTTCGCCCTCGCCGCCGCCGATTTCGCCGATATGAAAGCCGGAGCTGAAGGATTTGCCGGACGCGGTGAATACCAGCACACGAATGTTGCTGTTCTGGTCGATCTGGTCCAGCAGCCGGATGATTTCCGCGATGTCGGGTGGTTCGATCCGGTTATGCACTTTCGGGCGATTGAAATGGATGGTGGCGCGATGGCCGTCAATCAGCAGGCTGGGAACGGCGGCTTGGTCGGACATTGGCTTGCCTCGGTGCCGGTTGGTGGCGGTATTGTCTAATTCACCCCGACCGCGCCGCCAAGGATGTCGCCGATGCTGCGGTGGATCACCAGGTCGGCGAGGTCGTCGAGCGTGGTTTCCTGGCGGTTGATGATCGCCAGGGTGGCGCCGTTCTGCTTGGCGATTTCCGGAAAGCCGGCGGCGGGATAGACCACCAGGGAGGAGCCGACGACGATGAACAGGTCGGCCGCCAGGGTTGCGGCTTCGGCGCGGCGCGTGGCGTCTGCCGGCATAGCCTGGCCGAAGGATATGGTGGCGGTTTTCACCAGCCCGTCGCACCACCGGCAGCGTGGGGCGAGGCTGTCGGCCTCGAACTTCGCCCGCAGCGGGGCGAGTTCGTAGCGTTGGCCGCAGGTCAGGCAAGCGGCGTGCATGGTGTTGCCGTGCAGTTCGATCACCTGTGCGTCGGCCACCCCGGCGGCCTGATGCAGCCCGTCGATATTCTGGGTGATCACGGTGCTGGCCTTGCCGCTGGCGATCAGGCGGGCGACCGCGCGATGGCCGCGATTGGGCTGGGCGGCGCGGAACATGTCTTCCATCGCGAAGCGCCGCCGCCAGGCTTCAACGCGGGCATCTTCGGACGCCAGGAAGGCCTGGAACTTGATCGGCGCCATCGTGGTCCACAGGCCGCCGCCGCTTTCCGAGGATTTCGGTGACCGAAAATCCGGAATGCCCGACTCGGTACTAATCCCCGCGCCGGAAAACACCACCACCCGGCGCGCGTGCTCAATCAGCCCGCGCAGTTCCACGATATCACCAGTGTCGGTCATCGCATGCCCTTATGGACAAAAGTTTT
>JAYTQP010000418.1:0-4112 GCA_043746675.1 Rhodospirillales bacterium
CCTTGCCATGATGTCCCAGCATCATGGCGGCGGTCCCTCCTTCCCAGCCACAAAAATCCCTCGCCGGCCCTCCGCCGGCAGACTTCTCGAACGGACACTCAGCTTGAACACTGTTCAAAAAAAGGATTTGCGATGAAAATATTTTCGCTCGCCCAGCTATTCGCCCTGCTACCTGTTCTTGGCGCCGCCCCGGCTGGTGTCGGGCTACTGACAGCGGTTGCCTTTATTCCGGCGCAGGCCTCCGCCGCATCGAAGCTAGGCGACCTGTCTTCGTTCCGTGCGATCGTCGTTGACACGGCGGCGTTGGTCGACACGCACGATCTGCCGGGGGCCAAGGCCAGGATCAAAGACCTCGAAACGTTATGGGACGAGGCGGAGGCCGGGCTGAAGCCGCGCGCCGCGGCAGAATGGCACAAGGTGGACAAGGCGACCAACCGCGCCCTTAAAGCGCTGCGCAACGGCACGCCGGTCGCCGCCGATTGCAAGCAAGCCCTGGACGATCTGCTCAAGATGATCGACAATCCGGCCTGACGATCGGCCAGCAGGATCGGAATGTTGGGTATCGTATTATATAGCTTTGCGCCGAATTTTTTCTCCTTGAAGCGTGGCGGCAGTGGCGGCAGTGGCGGCCGTTGCGGCAAGCACCGGAGAACCACGATGCGGATCGACGTCGCACATTCCGATATTGTCGCGACGGTCCTGACGGGGCTCTCGATCGGCATCGGGTCCCACAGCGGTCAAGCCATGGCGATGCACGCCGATGGCGCGTTGGACCGAGGCAGGCAGCGAGCCGGTTGATGAAGGTCCTGGTGATCGAGGATGACGCCGAAACGGCCACCTACGTCGCCCGTGGCCTGCGCGAGCATGGCCACGTCGTGGACATCGCCGCCAACGGTCAGGATGGGTTGTTCCACGCGATCTCCGGCGGCCATGATGCAATCGTGGTGGACCGCATGCTGCCAGGGCTTGACGGGCTTGGCCTGGTGCGGGCGATGCGCGAAACCGGGCTTCATACGCCTGTCCTGTTCCTAACCGCGCTCGGCGGGGTGGGCGACCGCGTGCGCGGTCTGGAGGCGGGTGGCGACGATTATCTCGCCAAGCCGTTCGCGTTTGCCGAGCTGCATGCCCGGCTAAAGGCGCTCGCCCGCCGTCCGCCACTCGCCGGTGAACCGACTTCGCTGCGCGTTGCCGACTTGGAACTCGACCTGCTCCGACGCTCGGTTACGCGGGGCGGCGAGCGGGTCGAATTACAGCCGCGCGAACTCCGATTGCTGGAGTTTCTGATGCGGCATACCGACCGCGTGGTAACGCGCACCATGCTGCTGGAAGGCGTGTGGGAGTTCCACTTCGATCCAAAGACCAACATCGTGGAAACGCACATGAGCCGCCTGCGCGGTAAGCTCAATCGCGGCGGCCGCGACCCGGAGTTGATCCATACCATGCGCGGCTCCGGCTATGTGATGCGAGCACCGAGTGCCTAGCCTGCATTTACCCCGCCTGCTGCGGACCGCGAGCTTTCGCCTCACCGCGCTTTATGTCGCTCTCTTTGCCGGCTCGGCGCTGATATTGGGAGGGGCGGTGTTCCTGGCCGCGCGTTCCGCGATGGAGCACCAGATGGCAGCTCGGATCAGCACCGAGGCGGCGTATCTGAGCGATGAGTTTCGCACCGGGGGGCCTGAACGGCTGGTGGCGACGGTGCACTTGCGCGGCAAGGGTGCTGCCGCCTTGGATTATCTCGTGCTGGATGCAACCGGCGCGCGGCTGGCGGGCAAGATGCCGGCGATCGGCTTGTCGCCCCGGCCGGGCTGGCTAACCATCGATGTGCCTGACGGCCTCGAGGAGGATGGCCGACCGGAACGGGTGCGGGCGCTTGTGGTCCCCCTGGGCCATGGCATGCTGCTGGCGGTCGGCGATGATCTTGGCCGCATCAGCGCGGTCGAGCATGCTGTCGCGACGGCCTTTGGCTGGACCGTGGGGCTCGTTGCCCTCCTCGGCATTGCCGGCGGCGTTTGGCTGAGCCGGGCGTTTCTGGCCCAGGTGGACGCAATCTCGCGCACGGCCGAGGCGATCATCGAGGGCGATCTCGCGCGGCGCGTGCCATTGCGTAATACCAATGATGATCTGGACCGGCTCGCAGCCACGCTGAACCGCATGCTGGATCGCATTGGCGCGCTGATGGAAAGCCTGCGCCAAGTTGGCAGCGACGTTGCCCACGATCTCCGCACACCCTTGTCGCGGCTTTATCAACGGCTCGACGATGCGCGCACGCGCGCACGCTCGATCGGCGATTATGCCACGGCGGTAGATGGTGCGGCGCGCGAAGCGGAAGGTCTGCTCGACACGTTTGCAGCCCTATTGCGCATTGCCCAGATCGAAGGTGCGTCGCCATGCGCAGGTTTCCGCGACGTGGACCTGAGCGCGGTGGCCGAGGCTGTTGCCGACGCCTACCGGCCGGACGCGGAGGAGGCGGGACACATCCTTGTCGCCGACGTTGCGCCGGACATCGCCCTTCACGGCGATCAGGAATTGCTGACCCAGGCGGTCGCCAATCTGGTAGAAAACGCCTTGCGCCATACGCCGGCGGGGACGCGGATTACCGTGCGTCTGCACTATGCACCGGTTACCGGTATTTGCCTCGAAGTGGCTGATGACGGCCCTGGGGTGCCGTCGGAAGACCTGCCGCGACTTTGGGATCGCTTTTATCGGGGGGAGCGCAGCCGCACCACGCCGGGCAACGGGCTGGGGTTGAGCTTGGTTGCCGCAGTGGCAATGCTCCACGGCGCTACCCGACGCATAGGCAATGCCAAGCCTGGGCTGAGTGTAAGTCTGATATTTCCTGCGGGAGCCGCGAAAGCTTAAAACACTCCGCGCCGCGGTGAAAACCAAACCCCCGCCGCAATCGACGCTACCAACATCGCCCCATAAACAAACAGCCCGAATGCCAGCGCCGCGAAGGCGAGGTCCAGGCGGCCTGTGAGCGAGAGCGCGAGCCAGCCGCCGCCGACCGCCAGCACCATGCGCGCCAGCCCGCCGAGCAGCGGCCAGAGCAGTTTGCCGGCGCCCTGGGAGGCGAAATACAGCGTCAGCCCCATGCCGAAGAAGCCGTAGACCGGGCCGGCGTAGCGCAGGTAGGCCGCCCCGGTGGCCAGCATCGCCGGATCATGGCCGAACAGCCCGAGCCAAGCATAGGGCCAGATCGCCGCCAGCAGCCCGATGCTGCCGGTCAGCAGGAACGACACCGCGCCGCCGGTCAGCGCGATCCGCAGCGCGCGCTGCTGCCGCCCGGCGCCGATATTGGTGCCCACCAGCGCCACCAGCGGCCCGCCCAGGCCGAAGGCCAGCGGGATCATCAGATATTCCAGCCGCGCGCCGGTGCCGTAGCCGGCCACCGCATCCGGCCCGGCCGCCTGGCCGACCAACGCGGTGGTCAGCCCGACCGTGATGGTGGTCTGGAAGGTGCTGATCGCGGCCACCGCGCCGACCTTCAGAATATCCCCGAACAAGCGGCCTTGCAGCCGGGGCCAGACCGCGCGCACCACCGACCGGCCGGACAGCACATACCAGGCCAGCAGGGAGGCGGTTACCAGCGTGGTCAGCACCACCGCCCAGCCGCCGCCGGCGATGCCGAGGGCGGGGATGGGACCCCAGCCGAAAATCAGGATCGGCGACAGCGGGATCAGCAGCACCACGCTGAGGCAGATCGCCATGGCTGGCACGAACATGTTGCCGGTGCCGCGAATGACCGAGGCCAGCGCGTTCAGCAGCCAGGTTGCCACATTGCCAGCGAACACCACGTTGGAATATTGCAGCGCCGCATCCAGCGACGCCCCACGCCCGCCCATCGACTGGTAGAGCGCCGGGCCGAAGATCAGAAAAGCCGCCGAAAAAATCAGCCCGAGGGTGCCGTTGATGATCACCGCATGCAGCACCAGCGCCTCGGCATCCGGCTTGCGGTTGCCGCCCAGCGCACGCGCAACGGCGCTGGAAATGCCGCCGCCCATGGCGCCGCCGGAAATCATCTGCATCATCATGAAGCCGGGGAACACCAGCGCCATGCCGGCCAACGCGGCGGTGCCGAGGTGGGACACCCACCAGGTTTCGATCAGCCCGGT
>JAYTQP010000419.1:0-4573 GCA_043746675.1 Rhodospirillales bacterium
AGGCGCGCGCGCCTGCGCCGATCGATGACCTCAATCCGGTGTTCGAGATCGCCGGCATCGCCCATGTGATGCAGACCCAGGCCATCGCCGGCATTCCGAAACGAGAATTGCGCGCCCCGGTCGCCTCGCTCGATCGAGAACATGATCGGATCACCCGGGCGTTGGACGTTCCGTTGTTGGGCTACTGAGCGTCCGCTCGGACGGACTATTCGTTTTCCAAAAAAGACGTGCCTGCCTACACCACGATCGCCGATTTTTCTGCGCTCGCCCGCGCCCAAGCCTCTGCCGCATCCTCGTCGAACAACTCGGTCAATTTCGCCATCATCGTGCCGCCAAGCTCCTCGGCGTCAACAATCGTCACCGCCCGCCGATAATACCGCGTCACGTCATGGCCAATGCCGATGGCGATCAGTTCGATTTGGTCGCGATTTTCGATTTCCTTGATAACTTCGCGCAGATGTTTTTCGAGGTAGTTGCCGGGGTTGACCGACAACGTGCTGTCATCGACCGGGGCGCCGTCGGAGATCACCATCAGGATGCGGCGATGTTCGGGGCGGGCGAGCAGGCGGCGGTAGGCCCACATCAGGGCTTCGCCGTCGATGTTTTCTTTCAGCAGGCCCTCGCGCAGCATCAGCCCGAGATTCTTGCGGGCGCGGCGCCAGGGCGCGTCGGCGGCCTTGTAGATGATGTGGCGCAGATCGTTGAGCCGGCCGGGATTGCGCGGCTTGCCTTCGGCGACCCAGCGTTCGCGGGCCTGGCCGCCTTTCCAGGCGCGGGTGGTGAAGCCGAGCACTTCGGTTTTGACCGCGCAGCGTTCGAGGGTGCGGGCGAGGATGTCGCCGCACATCGCGGCCACCGTGATCGGGCGGCCGCGCATGGAGCCGGAATTGTCGATCAGCAATGTAACGATCGTGTCGCGGAAATCGGTGTCGCGTTCGCGTTTGAACGACAGCGCGAGCAGCGGGTTGGTGACGACGCGGGCGAGGCGGCCGGCATCGAGGATGCCTTCGTCGAGGTCGAAGTCCCAACTGCGGGTTTGCTGCGCCATCAGCCGGCGTTGCAGGCGGTTGGCGAGCTTGGAAACCACGGCCTGCATATGTTGCAGTTGCTGATCGAGCTGCTGTCGCAGGCGGGTGAGTTCCTCGGCGTCGCACAGGTCCTCGGCGTCGATTTCCTCATCGAACTGGCGGGAGAAGAATTTATAGGCGTTCTCGTTGTCGGCCAGCGGTTTGTCGCGGCGCGGTTGCGGGCCGCCGGGCTTGTCGTCGCCTTCCGCGGCGGCGGCGTCTTCTTCGCCTTCCTCGCCGCTTTCGTCGTCGGAGGCCTCACCTTCCATTTCTTCCGGCTGGGCGCCGAGCATGGCTTCGGATTCGCTTTCCGACTGGCCCTCGCTGTCCTCGGAATTGTCCTGCGCGCCGGACTGCTCGCCACCGTCTTCGCCGTCCTGCTCGTCGCTCTGGTCGGCGTCGATTTCGGCTTCGGCGAGGTCCATCGCGGCGAGCAGCTTGCGGGCGGCGCGGGTGAAGGCGGTCTGGTTGCCCTGGGTTGCGGCCATCTCGGCGAGGGCGGCTTCGGCGGTGTCCCCAAGGCTATCGCGCCAGAGATCGAGCACTTTCTGCGCCGCCTTCGGCGATGGCTGGCCGGACATGCGTTCGCGGGCGAGCAGCGACAGCGCCTGATGGATCGGCAATTGATCCTTGCGGGTCATGCGGTCCATGCCTTCGGTTTCGCATTCGTCCGAAAGGCGGGAGTAGAGGTTGTGGGCAACGCCGGACATATGTTCGGCGCCGACGATTTCGACCCGGGCCTGCTCCAGCGCGTCGTAGGTTTCCTTCGCCTCCCGCCGCGCCGGCATGCGGGCGTTATGCACCGCGTCGTCATGATGGCGGATGCGCAGTGCGAGACTGTCGGCGGCGCCGCGCAGCTTGGCCATTTCGGCTGCCGGCAAGGCCCGCGTCGGCAGCGGCAGGCGGGCACGCTTGCCGGCCAGGCCAGAGGGGCCGGGCTGGAAGGCGACCTGCACTTCGTTGTTGCGGGCGATCGCGCGCAAGGCGCCGGCGGTGGCGCGCTTGAACTCGTCGGACCGCGTATTGTCCTTGTTGCTGCCGCTCACCTGTCGAAATCCCCCCTAAATTAGCGCCATAAAGCCGCGCCGAAGGCCATCGTGAGGCCAAGTCATAGAAGTTTTTTGGTTCTTTTTTTCAAAAAAGAACTGCTTTCGAAAGCGCTTCTTTTTTGAAAAAAAAGAAGCAAAAAACTTTTTCACGTTGGCTTCGAGTTGCCTTCGGCGTGGGTCACTTCTTCATGAAGGCGCCGGTGGCGACTTCTTCGTTGAAGCAGCGCTGGAAGTATTCGGCGACCGTCTGGCGTTCGGCTTCGTCGCATTTGTTCAGGAAGGTCAGCCGGAAGGCGAGGCCGACGTTTTTGAAGATGCGGGTGTTCTCCGCCCAGGTAATCACCGTGCGGGGCGACATCACGGTGGAAATGTCGCCGTTGACGAAGCCGGCGCGGGTGAGGTCGGCAAGTGCCACCATCGCTTCGGTGCGCTTGCGCTCGGCCTTGTCGGCCGGATCGACGCCCATCTTGGCCATCACGATTTCGACTTCCTGGCCGTGCGGCAGATAGTTGAGGGTGGTGACGATGTTCCAGCGGTCCATCTGGCCCTGATTGATCTGCTGGGTGCCATGATAGAGCCCGGTGGTGTCGCCAAGCCCGACGGTATTGGCGGTGGCGAACAGCCGGAACGATTTGTGCGGGCGGATCACCCGGTTCTGGTCCAGCAGGGTCAGCTTGCCTTCGACTTCGAGCACGCGCTGGATGACGAACATCACGTCCGGCCGGCCGGCGTCGTATTCGTCGAACACCAAAGCGCAGGGGTGCTGCAAGGCCCAGGGCAGGATGCCTTCGCGGAATTCGGTGACCTGCTTGCCATCTTTCAGAACGATCGCATCCTTGCCGATCAGATCGATGCGGCTGATATGGCTATCGAGGTTGACGCGGATGCAGGGCCAGTTGAGGTGGGCGGCGACCTGCTCGATATGGGTCGATTTGCCGGTGCCGTGATAGCCCTGCACCATGCAGCGTCGGTTGAAGGCGAAGCCGGCGAGGATTGCCGTGGTGGTGTCCTTGTCGAAGCGATAGGCGGTGTCGATTTCCGGCACATGCTCGGTGCGCACGGAAAAAGCCGGCACCTGCATGTCGATATCGACGCCGAACACCGATTTGGCATCGATGGTGGTGTCGGGCGCGCTGATCGCGGAGGTCGGCAACACGGCGGCTTCGGCGGCAATCTTGTTCATAAGCCAGCTATCCTGTTATTTCCCCCGGGAGTTTACGCCAGGGTTTCAATGGTTGACTAGACATGGCGGCGATACCGGCCACGCGGGGCAGCTACCCCGTGGCGGCCAGCTTGGGTTCGGCGGCCAGCCTGGTGCGCACGGCCGCGTAGGCGAGGTTGATCAATTTGATGCGTTCCTCGGCCGCGCGGTCGCCCAGATTGGCGTCCGGGTGATGGCGTTTGGCGAGTTCCTTATAGCGCGACTTCAACACAACCATCGTCGTCGGCCAGGCCAGGCCGAGCACGGCGAGCGGTTCGCGCAATTCCGGCGGGGCATCGTTGCGGCGGCGGATGCGTTCGGCGTGGCGCGCGGCGGACAGCAATTGCAGCGGATCGCGCAGCATTTCCGGGTCCAGCCGGACCGGATCGATCCGGCCGCCGCCCTGCCCCATCGGCCAGGTCGGGCGGCGGCCATAGGTGTCGGCGCGCAAATGCTGCTCGATCTGGCCGGGCGACATGCCTTTGTAGAAGTCCCAGGTGGCGTTGTAGGCGCGCACATGTTCGAGGCAGAACCAGCGGTATTCGTTGACGGCGTCGCGGGAACGGGGCGCGCGATACTCGCCCAGCGCGGCGCAGCCGGGCATTTCACAGCAGCGACCGTCCGCGCCGGGGTCGGGCGCGAAGGCCCTGCTACGGTTGGGACGTCGGGACATTCTTAATTTAGTGGGGGACGCGGGCGGTTTTGGGAAGGGGGGAAATGACGAGCGGCTGCGCGGCGCTGCCAAGTTAGGGCCATTCGGCGGGATGCCGGCCAAGATGGGCAGCGGGGCGCGCATGCAAGGGTGGGGTTTCGCTGAGTTGGCCGGCGTGCCGCAGGGCGGTCAGTTCGCCGAAGTCGCTCGGCGTTTTGAACAGCAGGTCGCCGATTTCGGCCGCCGTAGGTATGCTACCGGCGAGGCCGTCGGGCAGCCGGCCCAGCCCGCGCAGCCAATGGCCGGTGCCGGCGAGGGAAACCCGGACATGCCAACTGCCACCTTCCACGGCGCGGCGCAGCAGGCCGGCCAGCGCGCCGAGGGCGAGGAAATAGCCGGTGGTGTGGTCGATCGCCTGGCAGGGCAGCGGCCTCGGCTTGCCCGGCGTGCCGGCGGCGTCGGCTTCGGCCAGATTGATGCCGGTGGCAGCCTGCACCAGGCTGTCGAAGCCGCGCTTGCCAGCCCAGGGTCCGGTCCAGCCATAGGCGGATAGCGAAACACAGACGATGCCGGGCTTGATCGCGGCGACAGCTTCCGGCCCGAA
>JAYTQP010000420.1:0-4215 GCA_043746675.1 Rhodospirillales bacterium
CTCCACCAGATTACACGGCCGATGCCGGTTATCCAGTTGCGACAGCAGGATCCCATCCCAGCCATCTTTCACCGCGCCGGTGCTGCCGGGCAGGGCGAACAGGTAGGTGCCGCGGGCAACACCGCCGATGGCACGCGATTGCATGGTGGAGGTGCCGATTTTGGCGAAACTCAGCATGCGGAACAGTTCGCCGAAGCCTTCGATGCGCTTTTCCAGCACCCGGTCGAAGGCTTCCGGGGTAACATCGCGGCCGGTGATGCCGGTACCGCCGGTGCTGATCACGACGTCGATGCCAGGGTCGTCGATCCAGCGGTTGAGCACAGCGGCGACGGCCTCGGCGTCGTCTTTTTCGATGCGGCGGACGGCCACCCGATGGCCGGCGGCCTCGATCCGGGCAGCAAGGGTGGCGCCGGAGGTATCGGTTTCCAGCGTGCGGGTGTCGGATACCGTCAGCACGGCGATGTTGACCGGCATGAAGGGTCTGGTGTCGTCGAGGTTGGCCATCGCGTACGCTCCGTGTCGGGCGCTTACTGAGAAACCAGTTGCGCCGTGCCATGCGGATGATAGCGCGGCCAGTTGCCGCCGGCGAGTTCATCCAGGCTGGGCGCCGGCAGGCCCATGCGGGCGGCGTAGATCCAGGTATAGGTCAGCACGCGCGGGATGAAGGTGCGGGTTTCGTCGATCGGCACCGCTTCGATGAACAGCAGCGGGTCGCCGTTGTCGCGGATCGCGCCGCCCCAGCGGCCGAAGCCGCCGGGGCCGGAGTTATAGGTTGCCAGCAGCCGCACGAGATCGCCGGCCACCGCCTCGATGCCGGCGAGGTAGCCGACATAGCGCTGGCCGATGGCGAGGTTGATGGCCGGATCGTGCAGTTGGATACGCTGGTTGCCGGCGCTGACGAAGCGGGCGGTTTGCGGCATGATCTGCATCAGCCCACGGGCGCCGGCGGAGGACACCATGCGGGTATCGAAATTGGATTCCGTGCGGGCGAGGGCATAGACCAGCGCCGGATCGACCGAAAACCCGCCGCTGGGCTGCAAGTGCGGGATCGGGAAGCGGGTATAGTCGCGCGGCCGGCCGTCTTCGGACTGGACGAAATCGGCCAACTGCCCGGCGAGGTCGGCAAGCCCGGCGCGCGCCGCCACCAGCATCACCGCGCGGCCGAACGAGGGCGAGGCCTTGATCGCCGGCCACAGCAGGCGCAGTTCGGCGTCGGCACGGCCGGGTTGGCCGACCTGCAACAGCGCCAAAGCGCGCAAGCCTTCCGGGGTGGCCGCGACAGCGTCCAGATCGGCCTGCGACAGGGCTTCACGATCGCCGGCGAATTCCACCCCCAGCCCCAGCACGCGGCGGGCGATCAGGCCATAGAAGGTGCGCCGCTCGCGCGCCGCCCGCGCCGCCCATTCGTAGTAGCCGGCCGCGTCATGCAGCCGCAGCGCGCTGCGCGCCGCCCAGAAGGCGGCCGCCGCGCGCATCGCGGAGGTGGTTTGGCCAGCGTGCCAGGCGGCCTCGAACAAGCCCCGCGCCTGGTCTTCGCGCCCCATCCGCCAGGCGGCGAGGCCGGCGGCATACCCGGCGATGGCGGCTTCGGTGCACCCGGCGCGCTGGCCGCAAACGCCAACTCCGGCGCGGCCGATCGCCAGCGCATCTTCGTCGCGGTTGAGGGTGAACAGGATCTGCGCCGCCTCGCCGCGCAATTGCGCGGCATAGCCGGGCGGCAGCAAAGCGGTGCGGGCGATCAGCTTGGCGGTGCCACCATTGTTGCGCGCAAGCTCCCAGACCGCACGATCGGTGGCCCGGTTGCGGCGAAGCCGGCGGTCGGCGGTCTCGGTTTCTTCCGGCACCGGGATGGGCTGGGCTGCATCATTGGCCAGCATCTCGGGATGCGGCGCCGGCGGCAGCGTACCGCCGCGCGGGGTGCGGATGGTCAGCAGCGCATGGATGGCGGCGGCGTCCGGCAGGTCGTGCCAATCCTGCAACCACGCTTGCAAGTCGGCGACCGTCGCTTTGGTGAAGCGCGACAGCAGCCGGTCGGCCAGCAAATGCCCGACCACCCCCTGCAATGCCGGCGAGGTGATTTCGAGTTCGGCGGTCTCGCGCGTCGCGGTGGCGATATCGCCGCGCGCCTGCAGCGCGAACAGCCGCCGCATTCGCACCGCCTCGCTTGGGCTGAGCGGTTGCGGCAGGGTGATTTCGGGGCGGTAGCCGGGCAGGCTGCCAGGGCCAAGGCGCGGGTTCGCGAAGGCTGTGTCGCCATCCTGGGCCTGCGCCGCGCTGCTTGCCGATTGGGCAAGCGCAGCTTGGTCCGGAAGGCCAACCAAGACCGCAAGCCCAACGATCAAAGCGCGGGCGGCGGGTAGGCGGGAGAGCGTTCGACCGATCCCTCGCATGAGGCGGCGGGAACTACACGCCAGGGTTCTGAAACACAACCCATTTGGTTGGGATAAAGATCGAAATTGAGACGAAAAACCGCCGATCAGGCGGTTATCAGCCGCCGTTCAGACAGATTCAACCCAGATCTGCATTTATTGTGCGTCGCAGCATAATCCAATCGGCCCAGGCGTCGCGCTTGGCGCCGTGGTTGCGCAGCAGGTAGGCGGGGTGCAAAACCGGCAGCGTCGGGATCGGTTCGGCGAGGCCGGGAATGATTGCCTGGGTCCATTTGCCGCGCATGCGGGTAATGCCGAGATTGCCGCCGAGCACCGCCTTGGCCGACAAAGCGCCGAGCAGAACCAGCCTTTTCGGTCGCACCAGGGCGATGTGTCGCAGCAGAAACGGCAGGCAGACCACGATTTCATGGTCGGTCGGGTTGCGGTTGCCGGGGGGGCGCCAGGGGATCAGGTTGGTGATCAGATAATTTTCGCGGCTCAGCCCGATGCTCGCCAGCATGCGGTCGAGAAACTGGCCGGAGGCACCGACGAAGGGTAGGCCGGCACGATCTTCCTCCGCGCCGGGGCCTTCGCCGACCAGCATCAGCCCGGCATCGGGGTTGCCGTCGGCGAAGACCAGGTTGGTCGCGGTATCCTTCAGCGCACAGCCGTCGAACGCCAGCAAGGCGGCACGCAGTTCGGCGGTGCTGTTGGCGGCGCCGGCGATATCGTGGGCGCGCAACACCGAGGCCGGAACGATTGCCGGCGCGGCGCGCGGTCTGGCGGGCTTGGATGGCGGTGTGGCGGCGGGCTCGGGCGCAGCCTGCGCCGTTGGCGCCAATCGATCGACCGGCGCATCGCCCAGCGCCTCGTCGGCGCCCCATTCGAGCTGCAGCCGCAATGCGGTCAAAGCATCCATGCCGTCCTTGTCCAGCGGCTTTTGTTTTTACGCAACCGGGCTGGCTTCCATAAGTCGGTAATTTCCGTCAAAATTGCTCGGAACGCAGGAGAGAACATGTCCGAGAGTGCGCGCGAGCAGATGGAATTCGACGTGGTGATCGTCGGCGCCGGCCCGTCCGGGCTGGCCGCCGCCATCCGGCTGAAACAGCTCGCTCCGGACAGCGCGATTTGCGTGGTCGAAAAAGGCAGCGAAGTCGGCGCCCATATCCTTTCCGGCGCCATCATCGAACCGCGCGCACTCGATGAACTGCTGCCGGACTGGAAGGCGCTTGGTGCGCCGCTGACCACGCCGGCCGGGACCGACAAGTTCCTGTATCTGACCAAGCAGGCGGCCATCACCCTGCCGACGCCGCCGACGATGCACAATCACGGCAACTATATCTCCTCGCTCGGCGATGTCTGCCGCTGGCTCGCCACCCAGGCCGAGGCGCTGGGGGTGGAAATCTATCCCGGCTTCGCGGCGTCCGAACTGCTGGAGGAAGACGGCCGCATCGTCGGCATCGCCACCGGCGACATGGGCATCGCCAAGAACGGCAGCCACGGTCCGAATTTTGCGCCGGGCATGGAATTGCGCGCGACCTACACGATCTTTGCCGAAGGCTGCCGGGGGTCGCTAAGCAAGCAATTGATGGAGCGTTATAATTTGCGCGCCGACTGCGACCCACAGACCTATGGCATCGGCATTAAGGAACTGTGGGAAATCCCGGCCGCCAACCACAAGCCCGGGCTGGTCATTCACACCATCGGCTGGCCGGTGGACAGCGCCGTCTATGGCGGATCGTTCCTCTATCACTGGGGCAACAATCTGGTGTCCTACGGGTACGTCGTCGGGCTGGATTACCAGAACCCGTGGCTTTCGCCGTTCGAGGAAATGCAGCGGCTGAAA
>JAYTQP010000421.1:0-11595 GCA_043746675.1 Rhodospirillales bacterium
ATGCTCTCGGTTGCCGACGGCAGCGACTGGGGCGGCTCGCTGCGCAATCCCGCCGGCTGGAACAACGTCTTCGGCTTCCGCCCCAGTATCGGCCGCATCCCGAAAGCCGACGGCGACCTGTTCGCGCCGCTGCTCAGCACCAACGGCCCGATGGCACGCGACGTGCCGGACCTCGGGCTGCTGCTGTCCGTGCAGGCCGGGCCGGACAAGCGGGCGCCGATGTCGCTGCCGGATGATCCGGCCCAGTTCGCCAAACCGCTCGGGCGCGACTTCAAGGGCACCCACATCGCCTTCCTCGGCGACTTCAACGGCGCGCTGCCGTACGAGGCCGGCGTGCTGGAAACCTGCCGCGAAAGCCTGCAAGCCTTCGAAAGCCTCGGCTGCATCGTCGAGGACGCCATACCCGAGTACCCGATCGAAAAAGTCTGGCAGGCATTCCTGGTCATCCGCGCCTGGCAATCCTCCGCCGGCGGCCGGCCGCACTACAACAACCCCGCCGAACGCAAGCTGCTGAACCGGCAAACCATCTTCGAATACGAAGCCGCCACCAAACTTTCCGCCTTCGACATCAACGACGCCATGGCGATCCGCTCGGACTGGTACCGCGCCATGCTGAAATTCTTTCAGCGTTACGATTTTCTGGTGCTGCCGACCGCACAGATGTGGCCGTTCGATGTCAACACGCTATGGCCCACCGAAATCGCCGGCCGCGCCATGACCACCTACCATGAATGGATGCAGGTGGTGCTGCCGATCACCTTGTCCGGCTGCCCTGCGTTGGCCGCGCCGGCCGGTTTCGGTGCGACTGGCTTGCCGATCGGCATCCAGATCGTCGGCCCGATGCACAGCGAGTTCGCCTGCCTGCAAATGGCGCATGCCTACGATGGGGCAACCAACTGGGTCACGCGCCGCCCGCCGCCGATGCTGGCGGGCTGAGGGAAGCAAGGCGAGGGCTTCGCCCCTCGACCCCACAAGGGGGCAGAAGCCCCCTTGACCCCATAACTTTAAGTGGTTCGGGTCATCGAAGAAGGGGGCCTGCTCGCAAGTTGCAACATCGGCGCTGGCCTCCTTCTTCGATGACCCGCTGCTTCACTTAAGTCCTGGGTCAAGGGGGCTTCTGCCCCCTTGCGGGGTCCAGGGGCAGAGCCCCTGGCCTTCCTTTCTTCCTTCAGCGCCGCTGCGTCAGCCGCGGGTCCAGCAGGTCGCGCAGGCCGTCGCCAAGCAGATTGAGCCCAAGGACGGCGGCGGTGATCGCCATGCCTGGGAAGATGGCCAGTTGCGGCGCGCGGAAGATGAAGGTCTGCGCATCGTTCAGCATCCGGCCCCAGCTCGGTTGCGGCGGCTGGGTGCCAAGCCCGAGATAGGACAGGCCGGCCTCGGCCAGAATGCCCAGCGCGAACTGGATGGTGATCTGCACCAGCAGCACGGCGGAAATATTCGGCAGCACATGGCGCGCCATGATGCTGAATTCGCCCCGGCCGGTCGCCCGCGCGGCCTGCACATAGTCGAGCGCGCGCACCGAAAGTGCGGCCCCGCGCGTCACCCGGGCGAACACCGGGATATTGAACAGCCCGATCGCCAGCATCGCATTGCCGGCGCCGGGGCCGGCAATCGCGGTGATCATGATGGCGGTGAGCAAGGCCGGGAACGCAAACGCCAGATCGGACGCGCGCATGATCAGCGCGTCCAGCCAGCCGCCGGCCGAGGCCGCCAGCGCGCCGAGCGGAATACCAACGCCCGCTCCAAGCGTCACCGCCAGCAGCGACACCGACAGCGAGGTATGGGTGCCAACCATGATCATCGACAGCACATCGCGCCCGAACGGATCGGTGCCGAGCCAATGCTGCCAGGACGGTTTTGCGAGCTTATGAATAATATCCAGCCGGGTCGGCGGATAGGGCGTCCAGAACAGCGCGGTCAATGCCGTCGCCAGGATCAGCAGCACCAGCGCGCCGCCAACCAGCAGATTTCGGTTGCGCCAGCTTCTACGCATGCGCGATGCGCGGGTCGAGCAGCAGGTAGATCATATCGACCGCGAAATTCACCAGAATCACGCAGCCAGCCAGCAGCACCACCAGATCCTGCACCACGATCAGATCGCGCTGCGCGATCGACTGAAACATCAGCCGCCCGAGGCCCGGCAAGGTGAACACATTTTCGATAATCACCGTGCCGGCCAGCAGAAACGAGAATTGCAGCCCGATGATCGTCACCACCGGGATCAGCGCGTTCGGCACCGCATGACGCCATAACGCCATCGTTCCGGTCAGCCCCTTGGCGCGCGCCGTGCGCACGTAATCCTGCCCCAGCGTTTCCAGCACCGCCGCGCGGGTGACGCGGGACAGGATGGCGGCTTGCGGCAAGGCCAGGGCGACCGCCGGCAGCAGCAGCGACCGCAGCGCCGGCAGCACCCCCATGTCCCAGCCGGCAAAGCCGCCCGCCGGAAACCAGCCGAGCCACACCGCAAACACCAGGATCAGCAAAATCCCGAGCCAGAAATTCGGCATCGCCACGCCGATCTGCGCGCCGGTCATCAGCGCGGTATCGGCCACCCCGCCGCGCCGGGCGGCAGACATCACTCCCACCGGAATGGCGATCGCGGTCGACAATAGGATCGCCATCAGCCCCAGCGGCAGGCTCACGCCGACGCGGGCCCCAACCAGTTCCGCCACCGGCACGCCGTACGTATAGCTGATGCCAAGATCGCCGCGCGCCAGCCCGCCGATCCAAACCAGGTAGCGCCACCAGGCCGGCGCATCCAACCCCATCGCATGCCGCAGCGCCGCCAGCGTATCAGGCCGCGCGTCGGTGCCCAGCATCAGCGCCGCCGGATCGCTCGGCAGCACTTCCAGCACCAGAAACACCACCAGCGACGCCGCCAGCATGGTCGCCAGCAGCCCCAGCGTTCGCCGCAGGACGAAGCGGATCAAACGCGCTATTCAGCCCAGGAAACCGCGGCCATGTCGTTCGCCGGGATCGGTCCGTTCACCCATAGGCCGCGCAATTTGGCGTTCCAGACCCCGGTCTTGGCACCAGCATAAAGATAGACGGCGGGTTCATCCTCGGCCAGCTTGCGCTGCAACTGTTGCGACAGCGCAATTTGCTCCTTCGGATCGGCGGCGGCGATGTATTTGGCGTAGATCGCCTTGTACGCGGCGTTGGCATAGTTGAAGTAATAGAAATCGCGCGCGTAGATGTCCAGGTCGCGCGCTTCCACGTGCGCGATGATGGTGGCGTCATAGTTCGTCGCCTTGCCGAACACCTGATCGAGCCATTGCGCCCATTCGATATTCTCCAGCTTGGCGGTAATGCCGACCTGTTCCAGCATCGCCGCGATCACCTCGCCGCCACGCCGCGCATAGGCCGGCGGCGGCAGCCGCAGGGTCATCACGAAGCCTGGCTTGATGCCGGCTTCCGCCAGCAGCGCCTTCGCCCTGGCCGGATCGTAGGGATAGGTGCCGGAAAGGTCGATATAAGCGGCATCGCCCGGCACGTAATGCGAACCGATTGGCGTGCCGTAGCTCGCCAGCGCCTCGATCAGCGCCTTGCGGTCGATCGCATAGGCCAGCGCGCGCCGCACCCGCACATCGTCGAACGGCTTGCGGGCATTGTTGAGCGACATGATCACTTTCGCCGAACTGGTGCCGATGGCTACCGTAAAGCGTTTGTCGGCACGGATCCGGTCCAATGTTTCCGGCGCCGGGAAGTTCGGGAACGCATCGAGGTCGCCGGCCATCACCGCCGCCGCTGCCGCCGTCGGGTCGGCGATGAAGCGGAAGGTGACCGTTTTCAGCGCCGGCGCCTTGCCCCAGTATTTATCGTTGCGGGTCAGCTCGACCCGGTCGCCCTTCACCCATTTGGCGAAAAGAAACGGCCCGGTGCCAACCGGGTTGGTTTTGTTGGTGGCAACCGAGGCCGGCGACACCATCACGCTGTCGCTTAACCCCATCGCATATAAAAACCGCCCGGTCGGCCGTTTCAGCGTAATCACCGCCGTCGCCGGGTTCGGGCATTCGGTCTTCACGATCGGCTCGAAGTAGCCCTTCTGCGCGTTGGTGCTGTCCGGCGCCACCGCGCGTTCATAGGTGAACTTCACCACCGAACAATCGAACGCCGCGCCGTCGTGGAATTTCACCCCCGGATGCAGCTTGAAGGTGTAGACAAGTCCATCCGGCGAAATCGTCCAGCTATCGGCCAGCAGCGGATGCGGGTTGAGGTTCTCGTCAACCCGGGTCAACCCCTCGAAAATATTGAGATAATCAACTTCCCGGATCGCCGCCGCCGCCCCGCCAGTCGGGTCAAGGTTGGGCGGCTCCAACTGCATGCCAACGCTAATACTGTCCTTCGCGGCGTACGCCGGCGCGGCCAGCAGAGCAATCAGCCCGAGCATCGCAAAACGCGCGGCAAAGGAACGCTTCATGGCAAGGAACTCCCGTGGCGATCAGGCGATGGCACCACACCAGCGCCGGGCCGCCCGGTCAAGGGATGACATGGTGGTAATCTCAAATTCACGTGATCGGCCCGTTGCGGCGCCGATTTCGTGGCAAACTGCGGCTAAGCGGCGTGCCGAAGCAATCAAGCGCGCATTGAAGCTGCCGTCATCTTATGCGAATCTATCGAAACTGGGGCTTGGATGGGCAACGCTGCGTACCACGCCCTCCGGCCCATCATTGCCAACCCGGGAGCCGGCGTGAGCTGTTTCTGCAAAACGTCGATGAGCGCCTTCAGCCTTGCTTTGCCGAGCCTCGACATTTCGGCCGCCGTCAACCTGTCCGCCAGCGCCAAGGCGGCGATGGCGCTGGATGCCTGGCTCACCGCCCGCGCCGGCGTCACCGGCCTGAACCCGGGCTGGCCGGCGCTGCCGCTGCCGCAGATCAACCTGTCGGCCAACGCCATCATGTCGATGGCGCTGCTGACGCAGCTACGCGCCCAGGTGCTGGCGCGCCTCGGGCTGGATCTGACGATCGCCGGCCAGGCCACCGCCTTTGCCCGCATCGCCGCCACCCTCGATGCGCGCATCTCCGCCATGGCGGCGATGGGCATCAACCTCAACATCAACCTCGCCCCCTGGTTGCAGCTCGCGCAGTTGAACGCCGCTCTGCTGCGCATCCAGGCCGCCGTCTCAGCTGGCTTGTTCGCCACCATAAACCTCAACGCCTCGGCCGCGCTGTCACTGTCCGCCGGCTTCGGCCCGTTCTTCGCCCGGCTCACGCCGCTGGCCATGCTGCTGAGCGCCAGCGCCAGCGCCCACCTGAACGCCGCCGCCATTGCCCAGATGTCGGCGAGCCTGCGCGCGCTGGCCAGCATCCGGCTGCCGTCGCTGCCCAGCCTCAATTTAACCGCGATGTGCCAGCTTTCCGCCGGCCTGTCGGCCATCGCCCAGTTGCGCCTGGCCTTCGGGGTTGACCCGATAAAACTTGGCTTTCCGGCGATCCGGGCGATGGTTGGCGCCACCATGACCGCGACCATCGCCATGCTGGCCCGGCTCGGCATCCATTTATCCGCCAACCTGTCCGAAAGCCTCGCCCTCGGCATGCCGGGCTTGCCGATCCCCAGTTTCGCCATCAACGCGGTCGTGCAGGCGGTCATGGCGCTCGACCTTACCGCTGTCGCCAGCTTGAACTTGAACGCCTTGGCATCCGCCAACCTGATGTCCGGGCTGGGCGCCAGCGCGCTCGCCATCAATCTGTCCGAAGCCCTCAACCTGTCCGCTGCGCTCGCGCCCTGCGGCGTCTGCGATGCCGGCGCCATCATGGCCTCGATGCGTGCCAGCGCGGCGTGAGGCCGAGGCTCGACTTGCCTTTTTCCCCAGGCTGCGCCATAGCCCGCCTGCCGGCAGCATGTGCCGCCGGTAATTCACACGCGGGGCGCCTTTCCGGTCGCAAGACCAGAACCCGGTGCCGCAAGGCCGCAGCCCCGCGGAGGTTCAACCGGTACTAGGAAAGGAGCTTCGCCGATGGCGATGCCCGAATTCACTCTGCGCGGCCTGCTCGAAGCTGGCGTGCATTTTGGTCACCACACCCGCCGCTGGAATCCGCGGATGAAGCCGTACATCTTCGGCATTCGCAACCAGGTCCACATCCTCGACTTGCAGCAGACAGTGCCGATGCTCGATCGCGCGCTGCGCGCGGTGCGCGATGTGACGGCGGCCGGCGGGCGCGTGCTGTTCGTCGGCACCAAGCGGGCGGCGGCGGATTACGTGGCCGACAGCGCCAAGCGCTGCGGCCAGTATTACGTCAACCATCGCTGGCTCGGCGGCATGCTGACCAACTGGAAGACCATCACCGGCAGCATCAAACGGCTGCGCCAGATCGATGAAATGCTGGCCGGCAACATCGAAGGCCTGACCAAGAAAGAAGTGTTGGATATCACCCGCGACCGCGAAAAGCTGGAACGCGCGCTCGGTGGCATCAAGGACATGGGCGGCCTGCCGGACATCCTGTTCATCATCGACACCAATAAGGAAAAGCTGGCGGTCGAAGAAGCCACCAAGCTCGGCATCCCCGTCATCGCCGTGCTCGACAGCAATTCGGACCCCGCCGGCGTCACCTTCCCGATCCCCGGCAATGACGACGCGATCCGCGCCATCACGCTCTACTGCGACCTGATCGCCGGTGCGGTGCTGGACGGCATCAGCGCCGAAATGCAAGCGTCCGGCCGCGATATCGGCGCGTCCGAAAACCTGCCGGTGGAAATGATCCCGCAGGTTGCCGTGCCGGACACCGCTTCGGCCGGCTGATCCGTTCGCTGTTCCGTGTTCGATAGAGAAGGAGAGCCGCAATGGCTGTTACCCCTGCCCTGGTGAAGGATCTGCGCGAGCGGACCGGCGCCGGGATGAATGACTGCAAGAACGCGCTGGTGGAAAGCGCCGGCGACGTCGAAGCCGCGATCGACTGGCTGCGCAAGAAGGGCCTTTCGACCGCCGCCAAAAAATCCGGCCGGGTGGCCGCCGAAGGGCTGATCGGGGTTGCCTCCGCCATCGGCCGCGCCGCGATGGTCGAAGTGAACGCCGAAACCGATTTCGTCGCCCGCAACGAAACCTTCCAGGCCTTCGTTGCCGCGGTCGCGCAAATCGCGTTGCAGGTCGGCGACAACCTCGATGCGATCAAGACGGCGCCGTATCCCGGCAGCGGCCGCACGGTCGCCGAGGAACTCGGCCAGTTGATCGCCACCATCGGGGAAAACATGGCGCTGCGCCGCGCCAAGGTGTTCACTGTCGGCCACGGCGTGGTCGCCAGCTACATGCACCAGTCGGTCAAGCCGGGCCTGGGCAAGATCGGCGTGCTGGTGGCGGTGGAAAGCACTGGCGAACATGCCGCCCTCGAACTGCTCGGGCGCCAGGTTGGCATGCATGTCGCCGCCGCCGTGCCGACCGCGCTCGACATCCAGGCGGTCGATGGTGCCGAACTCGAACGCGAAAAGGCCGTCCTGTCCGAACAGGCCCGCGCGTCCGGCAAGCCGGAAGCGATCATCGCCAAGATGGTCGAAGGCCGCATCCGCAAGTACTACGAGGAAGTGGTTTTGCTGGAGCAGGTCTGGGTGCATGACGGCGAAAGCCGCGTCGCGGCCGTGGTGCAGAAGGCCGGCGCCAAGCTGGGCGGCTTCGCCCGCTTCAAGCTCGGCGAAGGCATCGAAAAGCAAACCGGCGATTTCGCCGCCGAAGTAGCGGCAGCCGCCGGCGTCGGTTAATCCTTCGCAGCCAGGCAGCCCTTGTTACGAGCGGGGGGCACCGTTACGGTGCCCCCCGTTTTCATGTGGCGACTCCGCAGCAGAAAATTCCATCTCGACCGCAGCACGCGACGGAACCAGCATGACCCAGCCACTCGCCTATAAACGCGTCCTGTTGAAGGTCTCGGGCGAAGCCCTGATGGGCAAGCGGGAATTCGGGCTGGACACCGAAACGGTGGCCGCCATCGCGTCCGACATCGGCGACGTGGTGGAAATGGGCGCCCAGGTCTGCCTGGTGATCGGCGGCGGCAATATATTTCGTGGCATTGCCGGTGCGGCCAGCGGCATGGACCGCGCCCAGGCGGATTACATGGGCATGCTGGCAACCGTGATGAACGCGCTGGGGATGCAGGGCGCGCTGGAAAAGCGCGGCATCCAGACCCGGGTGCAGTCGGCAATCCCGATGGCCAGCGTCTGCGAGCCCTATATCCGCCGCCGCGCCGAACGGCACATGGAAAAAGGCCGGGTGGTGATTTTTGCCGCCGGCACCGGCAACCCGTTCTTCACCACCGACACCGCGGCAGCCCTGCGGGCAGCCGAAATGAAGTGCGACGCGCTGCTGAAAGGCACCCAGGTCGATGGCGTCTATTCCGCCGATCCGCGCAAGTTCGCCGACGCCACCCGCTTCGAGGAACTGACCTATCACGAGGTATTGTCGCGCGACCTGACCGTGATGGATGCCTCCGCGATCAGCCTGGCGCGGGAAAACCGGGTTCCGATCCTGGTGTTCAACATCCGCGCGCCGGGGGCCTTTGCGCAGTTGATGCGCGGCGAGGGACGCTTTACCACCATCACCGAGCGCGCCGCCTGACGGCGTAGGATTTTTCAGAAGGATCAGGCGATGTCGACCGATCTGCCAGGTATCAAGACCGACCTCACCCGCCGCATGGACGGCGCCATCGATACCCTGCGACGCGAATTCGGCGGCCTGCGCACCGGCCGCGCCAGCCCGGCCTTGCTCGATCCGGTCCGGGTGGAAGCCTATGGCTCGGAAGTGCCGCTAAGCCAGGTCGGCACCGTCGGGGTGCCGGAAGCGCGCCTGCTGACCGTGCAGGTGTGGGACCGCAGCCTGGTCAACGCCACGGTGAAGGCAATCCGCGATTGCGGCCTCGGCCTCAACCCGCAGCCGGACGGCCAGATCATCCGGGTGCCGATCCCGCAGCTGACCGGCGAACGCCGCACCGAACTGGCCAAGGCCGCCAACCGCTATGCCGAGGGCGCCAAGATCGCCGTGCGTGGCGTCCGGCGCGACGGCATGGAGCAGATCAAGGCGCTGGAGAAAAAAAGCGTCATCAGCCAGGACGACGAAAAGCGCTGGTCCGAGGAAGTGCAGAAGCTGACCGACCAGTATGTGAAGAAGCTCGACGATATGGCGGCGGATAAAGACAGGGAAATCAAAACGGTTTAGGGTCCGGTCGCATGGCACCCAACGCGGCCCCCCAGACCCTGCCCGCAGGCAACGCCCCGTCGCCCGCCACCACGGTGCCGCCGCCGGTGCATGTCGCCATTATCATGGATGGCAATGGCCGCTGGGCCACCGCCCGCGGCCTGCCCCGCGTCGCCGGCCATCGCGCCGGGGTAGAAGCGGTGCGGCGGGCGGTGCGTACCGCCGGCGAACTCGGCGTCCGCTGGCTCACGCTTTATGCCTTCAGCTCGGAAAACTGGCGGCGACCGCTGGGCGAGATCATCGATCTTACCGGCCTGCTGCGGCATTTTCTGCGGATGGAAATCGCCGATCTGCATTCCAAGGGTGTCCGCCTGCACTTCATCGGTGACCGCACCAAGTTCGATCCGGGCATCCAGAGCGACGTCGCCACGGCGGAAAAAACCACCGCCGGCAATCAGGGCCTGAACCTGGTGATCGCGCTGTCCTATGGCGGCCGCGCCGACATCCTCGCCGCCGCCCGGCAGGTGGCGCACGACCTCGCCGCCGGTACGCTCACCCCGGACGCGCTGACCGAGGACGAATTCGCCGCCCGGCTGTCCACCTCGGCAATCCCGGACCCCGATCTGGTGATCCGCACATCCGGCGAAAAGCGGCTGTCCAATTTCCTGCTCTGGCAGTCCGCCTACGCCGAACTGATTTTCGTCGACACGCTGTGGCCAGATTTCGGCCCCGCGCATTTTGCCGATGCGCTGGCCGAGTTCGCCCGCCGCGACCGCCGCTTCGGCGCCCGCCCGGCATGAGCACCGACGACGCCCGCTGGCGCGACCTGCGGCTGCGGATCATTTCAGCATCCGTGCTGGCGCCGGCCGCGCTGCTGTGCGTCTGGCTCGGCGGCCTCTGGTTCGCCGCGCTGATCGTGCTGAGCTGGTTCACCATGGGCTGGGAATGGCATGAAATGTCCGGCGAGCGGCGCCGCCTCTGGCCGCTCGGCGCGCTCTACATCCTGCCCGGCGGCTTTGCCCTGCTTTGGCTGCGGGCGGACCCGATCTTCGGCCTTGGCAACGTGATGTTCGTGCTGGGGGCGGTCTGGGCCAGCGACATCGGCGCCTATTTGCTTGGTCGCATGCTGGGTGGGCCGAAGCTGGCGCCAGCGATTTCGCCTGGCAAAACCTGGTCCGGCGCGCTCGGCGGCTTGCTGGCGGTGCTGCTGGTCGGCTGGATCGCGGCCCTGGTCTGGGGCGGCACGCCGACACGGGCGATGCTGGTCGCCGCCGGCCTGGGCATTGCAGCCCAACTCGGCGACCTGTTGGAAAGCGCCATCAAACGCGGCTTCGGGGTGAAGGATTCCGGCTGGATCATCCCCGGCCATGGCGGCGTGTTGGACCGCGTCGATGCGATCATGACCGCCGCCCCGGTCGCGGCGCTGATCGGCCTGCTGGTTGGGCGCGGAGGCGCGGTGTGGCATTGAAAACCGTGTCCGTAAAAACCGTTTCGGTCTTGGGCAGCACCGGCAGCGTCGGCACCCAGACCGTGGAATTGCTGGCCGCCAATCCGGGCCGCTATCGCGTCGCCGCCCTGGTCGCCGGCCGCAATGCGCGGCTGCTGGTCGCACAGGCGCGCGCGCTGCGGGCCGAAATCGCGGTGATCAACGACCCTGCCGCTTACGCCGAACTGCGCGCGGGCCTCGCCGGCAGTGGGATCGAAGCCGCCTGCGGCCCGCAAGCGGTGGTCGATGCCGCCGCCCGCGGCGCGGACTGGACGATGTGCGCGATTACCGGCGCCGCTGGTCTGGCCTCCACCCTGGCGGCGATCCGCCATGGCAAATCGGTCGCGCTGGCCAACAAGGAAGCCCTGGTCTGCGCCGGGGAGGTGATGCTGCACGCCGTGCGCACCTACAACGCCACACTATTACCCGTTGATTCTGAACATAACGCCATCTTCCAGGCGATGGCCGACGGCAACCGCGATGCGGTTGATAAAATCATGCTGACCGCCTCGGGCGGCCCGTTCCGCACCGCCAGCCGGGCGGAAATGGCCGCCGCCACGCCGGAACAGGCGCTGCGCCATCCGGTCTGGTCGATGGGCGCGAAAATCTCCATCGACAGCGCCACGATGATGAATAAAGGTCTGGAACTGATTGAGGCTGCGCGTTTGTTCGATCTGCCGAGCGCGCGCATCGGGGTGCTGATACATCCGCAATCTGTCGTGCACGGGCTGGTTTACTACGCCGATGGCAGCGTGCTGGCGCAACTCGGCAGCCCCGACATGCGGGTGCCGATCGCCCACACCCTGGCCTGGCCGGCCCGCATCGCCACCGCCGCGCCCCGGCTCGATCTGGCCCGCGTCGGCCGGCTGGAATTCGCCGCGCCCGATCTCGACCAATTTCCCGCCTTGCGTTTGGCGCGCGACGCCTTGCAGGCCGGCGCCGGCGCCCCCACCATCTTAAGTGCGGCCAACGAAATCGCAGTGGCGGCGTTTCT
>JAYTQP010000422.1:0-5361 GCA_043746675.1 Rhodospirillales bacterium
CCAGGACAGTTCGACCGCGAAGGTGATTACCATAACGATGCCGAGCCAGTAATTCGGCACGCTCACCCCCATTACCGCCGCCCCGGTTACCACCCGGTCGATCCATTTGCCCGGCGTGCAGCCGGCGATCGCGCCGAGAATGTAACCGACGGCAAAGGCAATCGGCACCGCGAAGCCGGTCAGCAGCAAAGTGTTGCGCAGCGAGCCCAGCACTTCATCGATCACCGGCCGGCGGGAGCCGATGGAGACGCCGAAATCGCCTTGCAGCACGTGCCACAGCCAAAGCCCGAACTGCACTGGGATCGGCTTGTCGAAGCCGTATTCGTGCTTGACCAGCGCGATCACATCGGCCGTGGCGTCCGCCGGCAACACCGTTTGCAACGGGTCGCCGGGGGCCAGATAAACCAGGGAGAAGCAGACGATGCTAACCCCGAGCGCAATCGGCGCGGCATAGGCCAGACGGCGTAGGATCAGGAACAGCATCGCCTATGGTTCCACGATGTTGGTGGGCGCGTTACGGCATTACGTCGATCGGTGTCATGTCCTGGAACCAGTGCTGCGCTTGCACAAAGCCCTTCACCTTGGGCGACAGCGCCCGCGGGTTCACGTCGTGCACCACCCAGATCATCAGCGCGTAGTCGTTTTCCAGTTCATGCAGCTTGGTGAGCAAGGTCAGGCGCTTGGTGGGGTCGAACTCGTTGAAAATCTCGCCAACCAATTTTTCGGTGTCATCGGCGTAGAAATGCCCCCAGTTGCTACCAGCCGGCGACCAGTAGGCCTTGCCGACCGGCTTGATGATCGCCAGCACCGGATCGGTCAGTGCACGCGATCCGTTCACCCCGTGCACGTCGGGGAACTGATCGACGCCACCGCGAAAAATCTGCAACATGGCGTTCCAGTCCATCACCTGGAAGTTCACCTTGAAGCCGACTTTCTCCATCTGCGATTTCAGCAGATCGTTCATCGGCAGCGGCTGCATCTGGCCGGAGCCGGAGGTCGAAATCGCCAGGTTGATGGCGCACGGGTAGCAGCCGGCTTCTTTCAGCAGCGCGGTGGCTCGGGTTGGATTGAACTCGTATCTTTTCGGGTGGCCGTAGTAATTCATCGTCGGCGGCAGGGTGGCGTATTCCTCGATCGCCATGCCGTCGAGCAGTTCGACGAATTCGGCCCGGTTGAGCGCATAGTTGGCGGCCTTGCGCACGCGAATATCGGTGAACGGGCCTTTGACGAAGTTGAGCGTGAACGGCCAGTTATGTGGGTAGACGTTGGTGATGATCTGCATGCCGCCAGCCTTCAGGCGCGGAATGCTGTCGGGCGGCGGCGCTTCGATGAAATTCACTTGCCCGGACAGCAAGGCGGCGACCCGGGTGGCGGCTTCCGGCATCGGGATCAGGATCATGCGATCCTGGTGCGGCACCCGCTTGGGGTTCCAGTACTCCTTGTTGGGGACGAATTCGATCCGTTCGCGCGGGATCATGCGATCGAAACGATAGGGGCCGGTGCCGGATGGGTGCATGGCGTAGGCGTTCCAGTCGTATTTCAGCTCCTCCGCCCGGCAGCGGCTGATCATCGGCACGTAGCTCATGGTGTATGGAAACAGGCTCTCGACGAAATTGGTGGTGATGGCGACGGTGGCCTCGTCGATTTTTTCGACGTTGGCGACATTGGTCATGTAGGCCCGGTTCAGGGCGAATTGCTGGGTGAAGAACTGCGGCGATTTGTTGTCGGTGATGCGCTGATAGTTCCACACCACATCGTCGGCCCCGAAGGTGCAGCCATCATGGAATTTCACCCCCTGGCGCAGCTTGAAAATCCAACGCTTGTGGTCGTTCGGGTCCACGCTCCAGGAAGTTGCCAGGCCGGGGATAATGTCTGAGGGCTGATCGGATTTGCTGAGGTCCCAGCCGACCAGCGCATCGTAGAGGCTCCAGCCGACGAAACGGAAACCTTCGAACCCTTGATCGGGGGTGCCGGTGGTCACCGGAATATCGCCGGCGGTCATCGCCACGGTCAAAACGCCGCCTGCACGGGCCGGCGACAGGCCGGCACCGAGCAGTGCCACCGCGCCGGCAAGCAGGTGCAAAATCGGTCGGCGGGGTTTATCGGATCGAACGGACGGGGCGTTTGGCATCATTCAGTCCTTGCCGGTTGGTTCGAGCAATGGCTTTGCAAGCGGCATACCAACTGCCGACCCACCGATTTGCCAGAGTTTGAACCAGAGAATAGCCTTTGATTTAGGCATATGACCCTTTTGTGGACATTTCAATGCTATTATCTGCTGCATTGCAGCGTATTTTGAATTTAATTTGCGCAGACTATTCCCGTATTTGATGCCGCACCGCCCATATGCGTCGATCTTTGGCATTATCTGCCTATCACCCAGGCGTCAGTTGGCACGCCATATGCTTCCCTCTACACAAGGAACACGGCCTGCGAGGCCATGCGGAAGGGAAATAGCGATGCCGTCGATCACAACACACGCGGATTTTGAGGCGTTGGTGCGCCGGACCGGCATCACCCTCACCGCCCAGCAGGTCACCGACATTCATCAGGGCTGGCTTCTGATGGCGCCGCAACTGGATCGCCTGCGCGCCCATGATCGCGACCGTTCGGCCGAACCGGGGCATATTTTCCGCCCCGACGTGTTCGGCACCGATGAAGGGGGAAAGCTCTGATGGAAACCCCGACGATTGCCCAGGCGAGCGCGATGCTCGCGGCGCACGAAATTTCCCCGATCGAACTGGCGCAGCATTGCCTGGACCGGATTGCGGCGGTGGATGGCCGGCTCAACAGCTTCATCGCTGTTACCAGCGAACGGGCGCTCGGCGACGCTCGCGCGGCGGAAGCACGGATCATGGCGGGTGCGGCGCGTGGTCCGCTGGACGGCATCCCAATCGCGCACAAGGATATTTATGGCACACGCGGGATTGCCACCACGGCGCATTCCAAGCTTCTGCAAGGCTGGTTGCCGACCGAGGACGCCGTTACCGTCGGCAAACTGGCCGACGCCGGCACGGTTATGCTGGGCAAATTATCGACCCATGAATTCGCCATGGGCGGGCCGAGCTTCGACCTGCCCTGGCCGCCGGCGCGCAATCCGTGGAACCCGGATCATTTCACCTCCGGCTCTTCGTCTGGCACCGGGGCTGCGGTGGCGGCCGGGCTGATCCTGGGCGGCACCGGGTCCGACACTGGCGGTTCGATCCGCGGGCCGGCCTCGCTCTGCGGCATCGCCGGCATCAAGCCGACCTATGGGCTGTGCAGCCGGGTTGGGATTTTGCCGCTGTCGCAAAGCCTCGATCATGCCGGCCCGATGGCCTGGACGGTGCGGGACTGCGCCATGCTGTTGCAGGCGATGGCGGGCTATGACCCGACCGACCCGGCCAGCGCCGACCGCCCGGTGCCGGATTTTTCCGCCGGGCTGGGCAAAGATGTCAAAGGGGTGCGCATCGGCGTGGTGCGGCACTGGCACGAAACCGATGCCCCGGTGGCGCCCTGCGTGCAGGCCGGCATCAACGGCGCCCTCGCTGTCTGGAATGCGCAGGGGGCGGAAATCGTCGATGTGGTGCTGCCCTCGCTCTACGAATTCCAGGCGGTGTGCTTCGTGATCCTGATCTCCGAAGCCTATGCGGTGCATGAGCCGTGGATGCGCACGCGCTTCAACGAGTACGGCGAACGGTTGCGCAACCGGCTTATTATGGGCGGGCTGATGGCGAGTTCGGACTATGTGCAGGCGCTGCGGCGGCGGCGCGAACTTTGCAGCATCGTCGCGGCGGCAACCAGGAACATCGATATCCTGATCACCGCCGGATCGCCAGAGGAGGCCCCGCCGATCGACGGCATGCCGCTGTGGGCCAACATGGACAAGCCCGGCTTCACCCAGCCGTTCAACGTGCTGGGCTGGCCGGCGATGGCGGTTTGCACCGGCTTCGGCCCGGCAGGATTGCCGGTGGCGATGCAGATCGCCGCCAAGCCGTTCAAGGAAGGCTTGCTGTTCCAGGTTGCCGACGCCTTCGAACAGGCCACACCGTTCCGCGACCGACGGCCGTCGCTGGCGGCATTGAACACCGACCGGCGCTAAGCCGAGGAAGCGGCGGCTGCGTTTTCGCGCGCGAAATCGCCTCCTGATCGCGCTGCATGCTTGCAACCGCCGAGGTAACAGTTTGCATGGTGGATGAAGAATGCTGGGTTACCGTGGTTTGCTCCTCCACCGCGGCGGCGATGGTGGTGACCGTATCGGTGTGAGCAATAAATTTGGCAATCCGGCCAACCGCTTCGACCACCTGGCTGACGGCCTTGCGGACTTCGCCGACCTGGCTGAAGACGCCGCTGCCGCTGGCCTCAGCCTCGATGCGCTGCTGGTCTGCACCGGCGGCGGTGGCCTGATCGCCGGCTGTGCGCTCGGCCTGGAAGGTATTTCCCCGGCGACTAAAATCTACGCGGTCGAACCCGAAGGCTGGGACGACACCGGCCGTTCGCTGGCATCGGGCACCCGGCAGGGCAACGAACCCGGCGGGTCCATGCTGTGCGACGCGCTGCTGGCCAAAATGCCGGGCGAAATGACTTTCGCGGTCAACCAGCCGCGCCTTGCCGGCGCGATCGCGGTGACGGACGCCGAGGTGATGGCCGCGATCCGGTTTGCGTTTTTGCATCTCAAGCTGGTGGTTGAACCGGGGGGTGCGGTTTGCCTCGCCGCGGTGCTGGCTGGCAAGTTCGCGACCGGGGGGCGGACGGTGGGGGTGGTTATTAGCGGCGGCAATGTGGATCCGGCGGTGTTTGGGCGGGCTTTGGAGGGGTAGGCGCGCGCGCTTGGGCCTTTCGTTGTGAGTGGGGAGGGTGGCGGATTGCATCTGCCCTACGTGTGTCGGCTATTTGTTTCGATATCGTAACAAAATTGGCGTGCCAAGGCGGATATCATCGGGCGGGCGTTGAAAAACGGCGGAGCGGCTGCCAGTGCGGTTGGGCGGGCGGGGGCGGGCAGAAGCGTCCGTTTGACCGTCGCGCTTGGGTGAATTGGGTTGGCGCGGGGGGTGGCGGTTCGGCCAGCGGCGGGCCGGGCCGGATGCCGAGCATCTGGCAGAGCGGGCGCAGGATGCGGCCGGCGCTGGGGGCTGCCGCCAGCAGTTCGGCCATGCCGGGTTCGGCCAGCAGCGCCTGCAGATGGCCGGACGCGGCGGTGGCGCCGTGGGTGAGTTGCACCAGCCAGCCGAAGCCGCGCGGCAGGTGGACGGCATCGGGTTGGGCGCGCGGCGGCGCGGCTTCCTGGGTGGCGCGGGGGGTTGGCTGGGGTGCGGCTGTTGGCCGCCAGCCGGTGCCGAGCCTGGCGACCAGGCGCTCGAAGCGGGCCAGCAGGCGGCCGAT
>JAYTQP010000423.1:0-2824 GCA_043746675.1 Rhodospirillales bacterium
TGGTGAAAAACTTCATGACCCGCGCCGGCGGGCGGCTGCCGGCGCCGTCGCGCTACGATCCGCGCGGCCTGATCCCAACCGAGGCCGCCGGCTTCCGCCTGCTCAGCGCCAAGGCGGTCAAGCCGGGTGAGGCCGAATGCGCCGCCAATCCGCGCGCCCGCAGCGCAAGGCTGCGCACGCTGGAACGCCTGCACCGGGGAGACCGCGCATGATCCGGTCTTTCACCCTGGTATGTGGGTTGGCGGCTGCCGCGGCCACGCTTTATTTGTATCAAACGAAGCATGATGCGCAGGTGCTTGACCGGCAGATTGGGCAAATCATGCGCACCGCCGAGGCAACCAAGGCGCGCATCGCCATGCTGCGGGCCGAATATGAATTGCTGAACGATCCGACCCGTTTGCAGGACCTTGCTGACAAATATCTGGCGCTGCGTCCGACCGCGCCGGGCCAGTTCACTATCGCCAGCGAATTGGCGCGCCGGCTGCCGCCGGTCGATCTGACCCCGCCGGCACCGCCACCGGATGACACCGGCACCGGGCTTTTCGAGCTTCCGCCCAGCCCGCCGCCGGCGCCACTGGTCGCGATCGCGACCCCGCCGGTTGCGCCGAAGCCGCCCGCCGCTGTGCCGCCGAGGCCGGTGCCGATGGTGGCCCAGGCGGCACCGGCACGGCCATTGGCGCTGGCCAGCACCAAGCCGGCGGCCCGCGCAATCATTGCGACGCCGCGGCCGGCGCCGCGCGCGGTTGCCGCCGTCCGGCCCGGCGTGCCAGCGCAATTGCAGCAGGTCAGCGCGACCCGCCCGATGCTACCAGCCGCCCCGGCCCCAACCTTCGCCCCGGCCCCAACCTTCGTATCGGCCTTGGGCATGGCGCGCAGCCTGATCCGGCCGGTGCCGGCCCCACCGCGCGCGGTTGACGGCGGCGGGCGATGAGCGCTGACACCCCCACCCCGGACCGTACGCCTTCCGCGCTGATGCAAGGCGTCGGTGCCCCGCGCGCGGCCGCGGTGACGAAACGTGAGACTGTTCGCGCGACCGCAGTGCAGGGCCGCGAGCATCTGAAAACCTCCCGCAACCGGCTGGTGGTGGTGGTCGTCGGGTTCGGCGTGCTGTTCAGCGCGCTTGTCGTCAAGCTGACCCTGGCCACGGTGATCCTGCCGGTTGTGCCGAAGAATATTGTGGCCGTGCAGCATCCCGCGCCGCCGCCGCCGACCGACGTGATGGGCCTGTCGCGGGTCAACGCGCCGATCAGCCCACTGGATTTCGGCCTGAAGGCGCCGCGCGCCACCATCACCGACCGCAACGGCGAACCGCTGGCGCTGTCGCTGCCGATCGCCGACCTGATCGCCAACCCGAAAGTGCTGTACGACATCGACCGGGTGGTGGTGAAGCTTCGTTCGGTGCTGCCAAGGCTCGATCCGGTCGAACTGCACCGGCTGTTGTCCAAGGAGGACAAGCAGTTCGTTTACCTGGCGCGCCGGATTACGCCGCGCGAGGTCCTCGCGGTGAATGCGCTCGGCATTCCCGGCATCGATTTCGAACGTTCCGAGCGGCGGCGCTATCCGCTCGGCACGGTGGCCGCCCAGGTGCTCGGCGGGGTCGATGTCGACGGGCGCGGCGTTGCCGGGATCGAGAAGTTTTTCGATCAGCGCCTGCGCGACAATCCGGAACCGCTGAAATTGTCGCTCGATCTGCGGGTGCAGGCGGTTATGCGCGACGAGCTGGTCAAGTCGGTGACCGATTTCAGCGCGCTCGGCGGTTGCGGCATCATGATGGATGTGCGCACCGGCGAGATCCTGGCGATGGTCAATCTGCCGGATTTCGACAACAACAAATTCGGCACGGCGAGCGCCCAGCAGCGCTTCAACCGCGCCACCTTCGGCCTGTATGAACCCGGCAGCACGTTCAAGTTGCAGACCGCGGCGATGGCGCTGGACAGCGGCATTGCCCAGATCTGGAACATCTACGACGCCACCAACCCGATCCGTGTCGGCCGCTTCACCATCAATGACTTTGAGGGCAAGCACCGTCCGTTATATTTGCCCGAGGTGTTGGCGTATTCTTCCAACATCGGTGCGGCCCGGATCGCGCAAACCGTCGGCGCCGAACGCCAGCGCGCCTGGCACATGAAGGTCGGCATGCTGAGCCGCATTCCGATCGAACTGCCGGAAACCCGTCGGCCGATGGCGCCGTCGGTGGCGAACTGGAAAGAAATCGCCACCATGACCATCGCCTTCGGGCATGGCATCGCGGTGACGCCGCTGCATGTGGTGCGGGGCACGGCGGCGGTGGCAAATGGCGGACTGCTGGTGCGGCCGACGTTGCTGGCGCGCGACGACGACAATCCGCCGGTGCCGGGTGAGCGGGTGATGCAGCAATCCACATCCGACATTCTGCGCAAGCTGATGCGGCTGGTGGTGACCGACGGGTTTGGCAAAGCCGCCGAGGTGCCGGGCTATTTCGTCGGCGGAAAAACCGGCACGGCGGAGAAATCCGGTCGTGGCGGCTACAAGAAGCACACCAACGTGCAAGCCTTTACCTCGGTGTTTCCGATGAACGCGCCGCGCTACGCGGTTTACATGATGCTCGATGAGGCGCAGGCCAACGCCAGCACGCATGGCTATGCGACCGCCGGCTGGGTGATCGCGCCGGCGGTGGGGCGGGTTATTGCGCGCGCCGCGCCGATGCTGGGCATGCTGCCCGATCTGGACAATGCGGCGGCAATCCAGGCCTCGCTCTATATTCCGCTGGAGCCGCCGCGCGGCTATGTCGCCGCAACGCCCCAATCGGCGCCGGTCGCCGCACCGAAGCCACCGCCGCCGGCGG
>JAYTQP010000424.1:0-10094 GCA_043746675.1 Rhodospirillales bacterium
GCGTCGGGTCCTTGCCATGATGTCCCAGCATCATGGCGGCGGTCCCTCCTTCCCAGGTGCAAAAATCCCGCGCCGGCCCTCCGCCGGCAGACTTCCCGAATCGGGTTTTGTTCGGATCACTGCGTGACCGGTATCAGGGAGCCGGACATGCTGGCGTTGAAAATCCCCGCGCCCGAGGCGCAAATCCCCGAACCGGAAAAACCCGAGCCGAGGTTGCCAGGAAACCACCCGCAACCGGCCCCGGATACCGATGTCGCCCGCGACCAAGCGGCAACACCAGCAACAAAAATCGAAAAACCGGCCTGAACCGTCGCGCCGACTCACGCCATTTTAGTTACGATATCGAAACAAATATCACCGGCTCTTACGGTGTGAACCTGTCCAACGCCCTCACCCCGTGTTCCCGCCCGACCCCGCCGCAAACCGCACCGCTTCTTCCGCTGCCCGCATCAAAGCGCGCGCTTTCTGGCGGGTTTCTTCGTATTCGGCTTCCGGGTCGCTGTCGGCGACCACGCCGGCGCCGGCCTGGATATGCATCACGCCGTCTTTCACCACCGCGGTGCGCAGGCCGATGCAGGTATCCATGCTGCCGTTGGCGGCGAAGTAGCCGATGCAGCCGCCATAAACCCCGCGCCGGTCGGGTTCGAGTTCTTCGATGATTTCCATCGCGCGCACTTTCGGCGCGCCGGACAAGGTGCCGGCCGGGAAGCCGGCGATCAGCGCGTCGAGTGCGTCCAGCCCTTCGGCGAGCTGGCCCTGCACGTCGGACATGATGTGCATCACGTGGCTGAAGCGTTCGATGCCGAAGCTTTCGGTCACCTTGACAGTGCCGAGGGCTGCGACCCGGCCGACATCGTTGCGGCCGAGATCGAGCAGCATCAGATGCTCGGCGCGCTCTTTCGGGTCCGCCAGCAGTTCGCGTTCCAGCGCCTGGTCTTCTTCATGGGTGGCGCCGCGCCGGCGGGTGCCGGCGAGCGGGCGGATGGTCACCACATTGTCGCGCAGCCGCACCAGAATCTCCGGCGAACTGCACACCACCGAAAATCCGCCCATGTCGAGATAAACCAGGAACGGCGCCGGATTGACCCGGCGCAAGGCGCGATAGAGCGCGAACGGCGGCAGCGCGAACGGGATCGAAAAGCGCTGGCTGGTGACCACCTGGAAAACGTCGCCGGCGCGGATATAGTCCTTGCCACGCTCGATCGCTGCCAGGAAGGCTGCTTTGGTAAAGTTGGAGCGCGGCTCAGCAAGCGGCGGCAGCGCCACCGGCTGGGCGGCGCGCGGCAGCGGGCGGGCCAGGGCGGCCTCGGCGGCGGCCAGGCGGTCGCCGGCGGCTTCCCAGGCCTGCAGCGCGCTGACCGATTTGCGCGGATAGACCGGAGCTGCCAGGGTCAGCAGATCGTTCACGTTGTCGAACACCGCGAACAGGCTGGGGCGGCCCATGATGGCTTCCGGCAGACCGATCGGGTCGGCGTTCAGGTTCGGCAGCCTTTCCATCTGGCGGACCATGTCGTAGCCGAGATAGCCGACCAGCCCGCCGCACATCGGCGGCAGGTCGTCCGGCAGTGCCATCCGGCTTTCCGCGATCAGCGCGCGTAGGCTTTCCAGCGGCGGGCGGCTGTCGGGCACGTAGGCGAAGGGGGCGGCGCGGGCGTCGCGGTTCAGTTCGGCGATGCCATCGCGGCAGCGCCAGATCAGGTCCGGGTCCAGCCCGATGATGGAATAACGGCCGCGTGCGGCGCCGCCCTCGACGCTTTCCAGCAGAAACGAATTCGGCTTGCCGTCGCCGAGTTTGAGGTAGGCGGCGACCGGGGTTTCCAGATCGGCGACCGCGCGGGTCCAAAGCAATTGCCCCCGGCCGGCATCGTAGCCGGCGCGGAAGCTGGCGAAATCGGTGGTGATCGGCGTGGTCATCGCCGGCTCACTGATCGGACTGCACGAGGCGGTCGGCGATGGCGCGGTTGACTTTCGGCTGTCCCCGATTGCGCAACGCCAGCACGAACTGCGCTTGCAGATCATCGCCGACGCTGGCGGCCAGGGCATCGCGCATTTTGCCGAAGCCAACGGGGTCGGCATCCGGGTTGGCGGCGACGATCTGGGCCAGCGTTGCCACCATGAAGCCGTCTTCGGTTTCCACCATGGTCGGCTCGCCGAGCTTGAGGTCGAACAGCGGCTGAGTGAGCTGCGCCGGCACGCCGGCCCCTGGGCTGGCGCGGCCGATTGGCGGCAGACGGGTGGCGGTGAGATCGGCCAGCACGGCGGCGTCGGTCAGCGATTTGCCACCCTTCACCGCGCCAAGCAGCCCGGCGGCGGCAACTTCCTGGGTGTGGCGGATGCTGTCCTGGGCGATATCGGCGGCAATGCGATCAGTCACATCAGCCTGCGGGCGCGGCGCTGGCGGGGTGATTTCCTCTACGTTGAGCGCATAGAAGGTTTGCTCGATGCCGGGCTGTTTCGGGGCTTCGATCAAATGCGCGGGATCGCCGGGGTGGGTGGCGAATATCGCCGTGATCAGCACCTGGTGCAGCGCCTCGCTGCCCGGCAATGGCGCCGGCGTGCCTTGCACCGTCAGGCCTTGCGCATCCAGCGTGCCGGAAACCGCCGCCAGCCCGAAATCGGCCGGCAGTTCGTCGAGCTTGGCGCCGCCGGCCAGCAAATCGTCGATTTTGTTGGCGCGGTTGTCGATCAGGTCGGCAGCCTTTTCGGCAACCAGCCGGGCCTTCAGCACGTCGTGCATTTCGGCCAGGGTTTTGCTGCTGCCCGGCGAAATCTTGACGATCTTCAGCACGTGCCAGCCGAGCGCGGATTTCACCGGGGCAGGGACGGTGTTCAATGGCGCGGCGAAGGCGGCGGTGGCCAGTTCGGCCACTGGCAGCAGGTTCGGGGTGGCGTCCGGCAGTTCGATTGCGGCGGCGCCATCGGCTTCGGCGGCTTTCTGAATTGCAGCCCAGTCCGCGCCCTTCTGCCAGAGCGCCGCCAGTGCGGCGGCTTTGGCCTGGTCTTGTTCCAGCACCACCTGCACGGTGCGTTTTTCCTCGGTGGTGAATTCCGCCTTGCGGGCGGCGTAGGCGGCGGCGATGTCGGCTTCCGCCACCGTGATGTCACCGGCCACAGTGTCGGGCGACAGCACGACAAGTTTGACCCGGCGATATTCCGGGGTGGTGTAGAGATCCTTGTGGTTCACATACCAGCGGTCGGCCTGCGCCTGGGTCGGCGGGGCCGGCTTGGGCACCGCAGCGAACGGCAGCATGACCGCTTCGGCGATCCGTGTTTCACCCTGGAAGGCGAATACCGTGCGGGTTAGCACGTCCGGGCTGATGCTGCCGGCGCGGACCGCGCCGAGCAACTGCTTCTGGTCGAGATCGTTGCGGATCATGCCGAGAAACCGCGCCTCGGTCAGCCCGTTGGCGGACAGCACGGCCTGGAACTGCATGCGGTCGAAGCTGCCGTCCCGTCCGTGAAAATTGGGCAGCGCGAACACCGCCTGGCGCACCGCGTCGTCGGACGCTACCAGCCCGAGCGAAGCCACCTCGGCGGCAACCGCGGTCTGGGTGATTACTTCTTCCAGCGCCTGATCGGCGATCGCTTTTTTCATCGGCAAGGTCGGCGTGATGTCGGTGCCGAGCGTGCGGCTGAGCTGGGCAAGCTGGCGGCGATAGGTTGCCGCGACCTCGTTGCTATCGACCGAGCGGCCGGCGACGGTGGCGATGGCGCCATTCGTGCTGAAGCCGTTGCGGAACACATCGCCGATCCCCCAGATCACAAAAACCACTACCAGCAGACCGAAAAAAACCCGGGCCGGCCAGGTGCCGAGGGCGTGACGCATAAGTCCGATCATCAATCAATTCCGTCTGGAGGGGGGCGCGAAGGCGGCGCACCATAGGGGCAGCGCCCGGCAAAGGCCAGATCGACGGGCGGGCTGGGTTCATGGCAGACTTGGCGCAACGCAGGGAGGCACGCATGTCCGCGACGATGGAAGCCCCGACATCCGCTATCGACCCGTTTTCGGCGAGCTTCTTCGAGGACCCGCACAGCGCGCACGAAGTGTTGCGCGAGGCCGGGCCGGTGGTGCGGCTGCCGCGCTACAACATTTGTGCGGTGGCGCGCTATCAGCAGGTGCACGCCATGTTGCACGACTGGGAAACGTTTTCTTCCGCTCGTGGTGTGGGCATCCAGGATTTCCACAAGGAAAAGCCGTTCCGGCTGCCAAGCCTGGTGCTGGAAACCGATCCGCCGAAGCACGAGCGGGCGCGCGAGGTGCTGAACAAGGTGCTGTCGCCGGCCAACACGCGCAAACTGAAGGCCGGCTTTGCCGCCGAGGCCGAAGCCCTGGTCGAGCGGCTGTTGCAGGCCGGCACCTTCGATGCGGTGCCCGATCTGGCCGAGGCCTACCCGCTGACCGTGTTTCCGGATGCGATCGGCATGCCGCGGGAGAACCGGCGGTTTCTGCTGCCTTATGGGAACATGGTGTTCAACAGTTTCGGCCCGCGCAATAGCTTCTTTGAGGATGCGGTGAAAGACGCCGCCCCGGTGTTCGACTGGGTGCAGGCACAGTCCGCGCGCGCCGCCCTTGGCCCGGTTGGGTTCGGCGCCGACATCCATGCCGCAGCCGACCGCGGTGAACTGACCCATGAGGAAGCGCCGATGGTGGTGCGTTCGCTGCTGACCGCCGGGGTGGATACCACGGTCAGCGGGCTCGGGGCGGCGGTGTTCTGCCTGGCGCAGTTCCCCGACCAGTTCGCCAGGCTGCGGGCGGACCCGAAGCTGGCCCGCCCGGCGTTCGAGGAAGCGGTGCGCTTCGAATCCCCGGTGCAGACATTTTTCCGCACCACCACCCGGGCAACCGAACTCGGCGGCGTGGCGATCGGCGAGGGGGAGAAAGTGCTGATGCTGCTGGGTGCCGCCAACCGCGATCCGCGCCGCTTCGAAAACCCGGATGCCTACGATATTTCACGCAAGGTCGCGGGGCATGTCGGCTTCGGTAGCGGGGTGCATGAATGCGTCGGCCAGGTGTTCGCCCGCATGGAAGGCGAGGCGATGCTGACCGCGCTGGCGCAACAGGTTGGCGGCATGGAAATTTGCGGGCCGGTGCGGCGGCGCTACAACAATACCTTGCGCGGGCTGGCATCGCTGCCGATCCGTCTGCACCGCCCGAAATGAGGAGATGAGATGCGCCAACTGATCGCCGGCAATTGGAAAATGAACGGACTGCGGGAATCCGCCGTGTCCATCGTCGGCCCGTTGCGCCATGGCGCCGACGGGCTGGCCTGCGACATCGTGGTGTGCCCGCCGGCGACCTTGATCGCGACGGTGGCGCATATTCTGGTTGGATCGTCGCTTGACGTCGGCGGCCAGGACTGCCATAGTAAAACTAACGGCGCCCATACCGGTGATATATCCCCAGCCATGCTGCGCGACGCCGGGGCGAAATGGGTGATCCTCGGCCATTCCGAACGCCGCGCCGACCACGGCGAAACCGACGGACAAATCCTGGCCAAGGCCGCCGCCGCCGCCGCCGCCGGCCTCACCGCTATCGTGTGCGTAGGCGAAACCGAAGCGCAGCGGGACGCCGAGCAGGCGTTCGCGGTGGTCGGCGGGCAGCTTGCTGGTTCGCTGCCGGACGGGTTCAGCGGGGTGGTGGCCTATGAACCGGTCTGGGCGATCGGCACCGGAAAGACCGCAACCGAAGCCGATGTCGCCGCCATGCACGCCCATATCCGGGCCATCCTGGTTGCGCGCTGCGGCGCCGGTGGGGGCGGGATGCGCATTTTGTATGGCGGATCAGTGAAGCCATCGAACGCCGCCAGCCTGCTCGCGGTGCCCGAGGTTGGCGGCGCCCTGGTTGGTGGGGCGGCGCTGAATGCAGCGGATTTCCTGGCGATTGCCATGGCGGCGCAGGCATAACTTTGCTTTTTCTGCGCAAGCGCGTAGAAGCCGGGCGGCCTCGTCTGACCTGACCAGCCTGCCTGATTGGACCCCAATGACGCTCGTTCTGCTTATCATCCATCTGTTCATCACTCTGGCGCTGATCGGCGTCGTGCTGATCCAGCGCAGCGAAGGCGGCGGCCTGGGCATCGGCAGTTCGCAAGGCATGGGCGGCTTCATGAGCGGACGCGGCACCGCCAACCTGCTCACCCGCACCACCGCCGTCCTCGGGGCAGCGTTCTTTGCCATGTCGCTGACCCTGGCGCTGCTCAACCGTGGCTCCGCCCAGGCGACCCGTTCGTTGCTGGATGCGCCGGCGCCGGCGATGCCCGCGCCGGTGGTGCCTTCCAAGGTGCCGACCAACTAATCATGGGCCAGACGATCACTGGCCAGAAGTAAGCTTGGGGCGCTGCCCCAGGCCCGGCCAGGGTCGCGCCCTGGACGTCGATGGGAAGTAGCATGCACGCAGTTTTGCCGACTCGGGGTTGGCGCTATGGTGTTCGTCCATGACCCGGTTCGTGTTCATCACCGGCGGCGTGGTTTCCTCGCTTGGCAAGGGTATCGCGTCCGCAGCCCTTGGCGCGTTGCTGCTTTCGCGCGGCTATAGCGTGCGGCTGCGCAAGCTGGACCCGTATCTGAACGTCGATCCCGGCACGATGTCGCCGTTGCAGCATGGCGAGGTGTTCGTCACCGATGATGGCGCCGAAACCGACCTCGATCTCGGCCACTACGAGCGGTTCACCGGCGTGCACGCGACCCAGGCGGACAATGCCACGACGGGGCGGATATATTCCGACGTGATCGCCCGGGAACGTGCCGGCCTTTATCTCGGTTCGACCGTGCAGGTCATTCCGCACATCACCGACGCGATCAAGGAGGCGATTACCGGGCGGATGGAAGATGCCAGCGGGCAGACGCCGGATTTCGCCCTGATCGAAATCGGCGGCACCGTGGGCGACATCGAGAGCCTGCCGTTTCTGGAAGCCATTCGCCAGCTCAGCAACGAACTCGGCGCCGCGCAGGTGATGTTCGTGCATCTGACCCTGCTGCCCTACATCCCCAGCGCCGGCGAGTTGAAAACCAAGCCGACCCAGCATTCGGTGAAGGAACTCCTCAGCGTCGGCATCCAGCCCAACATGCTGCTGTGCCGGGCCGATCGGCCGATCCCGGAAAATGAGCGCCGCAAGATCGCGCAGTTCTGCAACGTGCGGCCGGGCGCGGTGGTGGCGGCGTTGGATGTCGATACGATCTACGCAGTGCCGATCAGCTACCATGCCGAGGGGCTGGACCGCGAAGTGCTGCGCCATTTCGGCCTGCCGTTCGATGCACCGCCGGATCTGAGCCGCTGGCAGCGCATCGTCGATATCGTGCGCGCACCGGAAGGCGAGGTGCGGATCGCCATCGTCGGCAAATACACCAACCTGCTGGACAGCTATAAAAGCCTTGCCGAGGCGCTAACGCATGGCGGCCTGGCCAACCGGGTGAAGGTGACGCTGGACTGGGTGGACAGCGAGATTTTCGAAAAGCCTGAAGCGGTGCAGCGCCTCGAAGGGGTCAACGGCATCCTGGTGCCGGGCGGCTTCGGCGAACGCGGCACCGAGGGCAAGATCGCGGCGGTGCAGTTCGCCCGCGAACGCAACGTGCCGTTTTTCGGGATTTGTTTCGGCATGCAGATGGCGGTGATCGAGGCGGCGCGTAACCTGGCCGGCATGCCGGGCGCGACCTCCTCGGAGTTCGGCCCCTGCGCGGTGCCGGTTGTCGGCCTGCTGACCGAATGGGCGAAGGGCAATGAAATGGTCCGGCGCGAGGAAGGCGGCAATCTCGGCGGCACCATGCGGCTTGGCGCCTATCCCGCGGTGCTGGCGGAAGGATCATTGGTGCGGGAAATCTACGGCACCGCGGTCGCCACCGACCGGCATCGGCATCGTTACGAAGTGAACGTGAATTACCGCGCAGCCCTGGAAGCCGCCGGCCTGCGGTTTTCCGGCATGTCGCCCGATGGCAGCCTGCCGGAAAATATCGAGTTGCCCGGGCATCCCTGGTTCGTCGGCGTGCAGGCGCATCCGGAACTGACCAGCAAGCCGTTCGCGCCGCATCCGCTGTTCAAAAGCTTCATCGCCGCCGCTGTCAAGCAGGCCCGTTTTGTCTGACGTTTCGGTTGGCAATGTGGTGTTCGGCAACGCGCTGCCGTTCGTGCTGATCGCCGGCCCGTGCCAGATCGAAAGCCGCGCCCATGCGCTGGAGGTTGCGCACGCGCTGGATGCGATGTGCCGCGCGCTGGATGTGCCGCTGGTGTTCAAATCCAGCTTCGACAAGGCCAACCGCACCGCCGCCAACGCCGAACGCGGCGTCGGCATGGCGGCCGGGCTGGACATTCTCGCCGAGGTTCGCGCCGCGATCGGCCGCCCGGTGCTGACCGACGTGCATAGCACCGACCAGTGCGCCCCGGCGGCCGAGGCGGTGGATATTTTGCAAATTCCTGCCTTCCTGTGCCGCCAGACCGATCTGCTGCTGGCCGCCGGCAATACCGGGGCTGCGGTCAACGTGAAGAAGGGCCAGTTCCTCGCCCCGTGGGACATGGTGAACGTCGCCGCTAAAATCGCCGGCACCGGCAATGAAAAAATCCTGCTGTGCGAACGTGGGACCAGTTTTGGTTACAACACCCTGGTCAGCGATTTACGTGGGCTGCCGATCATGGCTCGGACCGGCTATCCGGTGGTGTTCGACGCCACCCATTCCGTGCAGCAGCCCGGCGGGCAGGGCGCATCTTCCGGCGGGCAGCGCGAATTCGCCCCGGTGCTGGCCCGCGCCGCGCTGGCGGTCGGCGTTGCCAGCGTCTTCATCGAGGCCCACCCCGATCCGGACGCGGCACCCAGCGATGGGCCGAACATGATCGCGCTGCGCGACATGCCGGCGTTGATCGCCCGCCTGAAAGCGTTCGACTGCCTGGCGAAAGCCTAAATCGCCAAAAACGCCTCCCACGCCAGCGGGATCAACCGCCCGAGCCGCGCCGCCCATTCGGCCTGCCCGGCGGCATCCGCAATCAGATCCTGCCGTATTTCCAGTTCCAGATACGGCAATCCGCGCGCTTCGGCGTGCACCGGAATGGAATAATCTGACGTGTCCGACACCGAATAAGGCTCGTTCTCGCCGATCACCAGCCCGTCTTCTTGCCGCAACAATCGCGCCAAGATAAGCGACAAAGCCGAATGCCGATGAAACAGCACGCCGAAATGCCAGGGCCGCACGAGGCCTTTATAAATCGGCGTGAAACTATGCATCGCCACCATAACAGCCGACGGACGCCGATCCAGTTCGGCCGCGATCGCGGCATGATAGGGCTGGAAAATCTCCGCCACTCGCAACGCCCGCTCGGCCGCGCCAAGCCCGACATTGCCGGGAATATCAGTGCTTTCGCTGACCACCGGCATCGCGCCCGGCCAGGCCGGATTGCGGTTGCAGTCGATCACCAGCCGCGAATAGGCCTGCCCGATCGCAACCGCGTCGAGAAACTCCGCCAAACGCCTTGTCACCTCCCAGATGCCGATGTCCCAGCCGATATGGCGCAACCGGTCCCCCGCTGAAACGCCCTGATCGCCCAATGATTTCGGCACGGCGGAGCCGGCATGGTCAGCGGTGAGCAGGAACGGCGCGCGCCCTTCGGCGTTAACGCGCAGCACCGGCATGGGATCGGGCGGCGTAAGCAATTTGAACATGGCAATCCTTAGTGTCCGTTCGGGAAGTCTGCCGGCGGAGGGCCGGCGAGGGATTTTTGTGGCTGGGAAGGAGGGACCGCCGCCATGATGCTGGGACATCATGGCAAGGAACCAACGCTCCCAGGCGCAAAAAGCACCGCCGGACCGACCCGGCAGACTTCTCGAACGGACACTTAGATCGCGTGATTCAGATTTTTTGGCGATTCCGCCAAAAATCATCACGCTCTACGGCAATTCCATCCGCAGCACGCCGTCTGCGCTCGGGCCGAAGCGGAGTTCGCCCAGTCCGGCCAGGTAGTTCACATGTGCCAGCACCTCGCCAAAGGCGAAGCCGGTCTGGTGGGCGTCGAGCGGGCGGGCGAACAAGGCGGGCAGGATTTCGGCCACCGTTTTCGGGCCGGTGGCGCAGGCGCGGGTAATGTCGCCGCAGCGTTCGGCATGGTGCTGCATCAA
>JAYTQP010000425.1:0-5417 GCA_043746675.1 Rhodospirillales bacterium
GCGTCCGAGGCGCCGGCGAAGAATAATTTTCCGTCGCGCTGCACAAGTTCCATCCACACCCGGCTCTGGCAGCCCGGCACCCGATGCGCGTCGTTGGCCCAGGCATCGGGGAACGGCGGCAGCTTGCGGCCGAGTTCGATGATGTATTGGTAGCGTTCCATCCAATCGTCGAACATCTCCAGCGCCTCGCCGATCGCGGCGATGGCGGCGGCGGCGGAGGTTTCTTCCGGTTGGACGAAGGGGTCGGGGGCATCGGTCATGCCGGGCATGTGCGGTTGACAGGGGGCCGCGTCAACCCCGCGGCACGGCGTGGCGCCGCACCCAGGCGGTGAAGTCCGCGTCCGAAAGGTCGCCGGCCGCCATCGCCAGCGTCGTGAGCACGGCGTCGGCGTCGACGGCGATAAAGCGGGCGCCATTCAAAGCGAGGAAAAGCTCCATCGCCACATACGCAGTGCGCTTGTTGCCGTCGATGAAGGGGTGGTTCTGGGCGATTGCCAGCGCATGCAAGGCACCGCGTTCGGCGAGATCGGGGGTGCCGTACTCCGCCCGATTGCGCGGACGCGCCAAGGCACTGTCCAGCAATCCGGCATCACGCAAACCGGACGCGCCGCCGTGCGCCGCCAATTGTTCGTCATGGATCGCCAGGATGACTGCGGTCGCGATCCAGACCGGCATTATTTCGCCAGTACGCGCAACACCGCTCGGCGGTCCTTCATGATTTTCCGGGCCTCGGCCATTTGCGCCTCGAATTGAGGGTCATGTGCGGTCAGCCGCACGCCGTCCGGCGTTTCTACCACGGACAGCATATCGCCCTTTTCCACGCCGAGCTTGGCCAGCAATTCGCGCGGCAGGATCACCCCCACCGAGTTGCCGATCGCGGTGACTTTCAGCATGGTCATGGGCGATCTCCGTTTGCACGAACGTTATAACGTGTAGCATCGCGGATATCTAGAGAATAAACCGGCTCAGATCGCCCTTTGCGGCCAGGGGCGCAACCCGTTCCATGACGTAGGCGGCATCGACGCGGACGCTTTCGCCGTTGCGGTCGGAGGCCGAAAAACTGAGTTCCTCCAGCAGCCGTTCCAGCACGGTGTGCAGGCGGCGGGCGCCGATGTTTTCGATGCGGTCGTTGATATCGGCGGCGAGGTCGGCGAGGGCTTCGACCGCATCGGGGGCGAAGGCGAGTTCCATGCCCTCGGTGCCGATCAGGGCGACATATTGTTTCAGCAGCGAATGTTCCGGCTCGGTCAGGATGCGGCGCAGATCGTCGCGGCTGAGCGGCTGCAATTCGACCCGGATCGGCAGCCGGCCTTGCAGTTCCGGCAGCAGGTCGGACGGCTTGGAGAGATGGAAGGCGCCCGAGGCGATGAACAGGATATGGTCGGTTTTCACCGCGCCATGCTTGGTGTTGACGGTGGTGCCTTCGATCAGCGGCAGCAGATCGCGCTGCACGCCTTCGCGCGAGATATCGCCGCCGCGTCCGCCGGCTTCGCTGCCGCGGGCGATTTTGTCGATTTCATCGAGGAAGACGATGCCGTGGTTTTCGGTGTGAAAAATCGCGTCCGCGGTGAGTTGCTCGTCGTCCAGTAGCTTGTCGGCTTCCTCGCGCTGCAAGGCCGCGCGGGCGGCGGCGACCGGCATCTTGCGCGGGCTGGCCTGCCGGCCGCCGACCATGTTTTTCATCATCTCGGACAGGTTGATCATCTGCCCCGGCGGCATGCCGGGGATGTCGAGCTGGCCGATCGGGTTGCTGGGCGCGTCGGTCAGGCTGATTTCGATTTCGCGGGCATCGAGGTCGCCGCGTCGCAGCATGGCGCGAAACCGGCTGACGGTGTCGGCGGCGGCGTGTTCGCCGACCAGGGCGGCCAGCAGCCGTTCTTCGGCTGCGTGTTCGGCCTTCACCTGCACCGATTTGCGGCTGGCCTCGCGCAGCATGGCGATCGAGGTTTCCAGCAGGTCGCGCACGATGCTTTCGACGTCGCGCCCGACATAGCCGACCTCGGTGAACTTGGTTGCCTCCACCTTGATGAACGGCGCCTGCGCCAGCTTGGCCAGCCGGCGGGCGATTTCGGTTTTGCCGCAGCCGGTCGGGCCGATCATCAGGATGTTTTTCGGCACCACCTCATCGCGCATCGCCGGTGGCAGTTGCTGGCGGCGCCAGCGGTTGCGCATCGCAATTGCCACCGCGCGCTTGGCTTCGTGCTGGCCGACGATGAAGCGATCCAATTCAGAAACGATCTCACGCGGGGAATAGGTCGGAACGTCCATTGTTGATGCGGACTCCAAATGGGAAAAAGTTTTTTGCTTCTTTTTTTCAAAAAAGAAGCGCTTTCGAAGCAGTTCTTTTTTGAAAAAAAGAACCAAAAAACTTTTATGACTTTAGGTCGTCGTGGCCGGGCCGATGGTTTCCACGAGGATGTTGTAGTTGGTGTAGACGCAGATATCGGCGGCGATTTTCATGGCCCGGCGGGCGATGTCCTCGGCGTCCAGCCCGGGCAGATCGATCAGCGCGCGGGCGGCGGATAGCGCGTAGTTGCCGCCCGAGCCGATCGCGATCAGCCCGTCATCGGGTTCCAGCACGTCGCCATTGCCGGTCAGGGTGAAGGAGCGGTCTTTGTCGGCAACCGCCATCATCGCTTCCAGCCGGCGCAGATAGCGATCGGTGCGCCAGTCCTTGGCGAGTTCCACGCAGGCGCGTTCGAGCTGGTTGGGGAAGCGTTCCAGCTTGGCTTCCAGCCGTTCCAGCAGGGTGAAGGCGTCGGCGGTGGCGCCGGCGAAGCCGGCCAGCACGGTGCCGCCGGCGCCGATCCGGCGGACCTTGCGGGCGTTGCCCTTGATGACGGTGGCGCCGAGGGTTACCTGGCCGTCGCCGGCCATTGCCACCGTGCCGCCGCGGCGAACGCAGAGAATGGTCGTGCCGTGCCAGCCGACCGGATCGTGGGGGGATGTGCTGTTCATAATCTGGCAACATGGGCAGCGCCGGCCGGGCGGGCAAGCCCACCCCGTGACAGGCATGCATGCCGGGCCAATCGGGGTTTGCCGCCGGACCCGGATTTCGGCTAGAGCGTGCACGCCAGAGGCCAGGAGCCAAGCGATGCCCCGCACTGCCGCGCTGACCCGCACGACATCCGAGACCGATATCACCCTGACCCTGAACCTCGATGGCAGCGGCACGGCCGCGATCGCCAGCGGCATCGGCTTCCTGGATCATATGCTGACCGCCTTTGCCCGCCATGGGCTGCTGGATCTGACGGTGCAGGCGAAAGGCGACCTGCATATCGATTTTCACCACACCGCCGAGGATATCGGCATCGTGCTCGGCCAGGCGCTGGCGCAGGCGCTTGGCGACAAGCGCGGCATCGCCCGCTTCGGGCATGCCGTGGTGCCGATGGATGAGGCGCTGGTGGAAGCCGCCATCGACCTGTCCGGCCGCGCCTTCGTCGGCTGGCAGGTGAATTTTGCCCGCGACAAGGTGGGCGCGATGGACACCGAACTGTTTGAGGAATTTTTCCGCGCCTTTGCCGGCAATGCGCTGATGAACCTGCATGTTATCCAGAAGGCTGGCAGCAACGCGCACCATATCGCCGAAGCCTGCTTCAAATCGGTCGCCCGCGCCTTGCGCCAGGCAATTGCGCATGATCCGCGCATCGGGGCGGCGATCCCGTCCACCAAGGGGGCGCTATGAAAACCTGGACGGTTCACACCAAGGCTGGCCATGGCCCGATTTTGCAGTGCGAGGGCTTCAGTTTCGGCGCACTGCTGTTCGGCCCGCTCTGGCTGCTCGGCCATCGCGCCTGGATTGCGGCGGTGCTGCTCGGCTGCGCGCAGGGTGCCAGCGTGCTGCTGGCCGGGCCGTTCGGGGGAGCGGTGATTGCGGGGCTGGCCTGGGCCGGCGGGGTGTTCGGCGGCGATCTGGTACGCTGGTCGTTGGATCGGCGGGGCTATGTGCTGAGCGATGTGGTGGCGGCGAGTTCTTACGATCTTGCCTTCGGCCGCATTCTGACCGCGCGGCCCGGCTTGATCGACGGCCTGCCGGCATGACCGGTGCGATGAAGGTTGCGGTGGTGGATTATGGCAGCGGCAACCTTGCTTCCGCCGCGCGCGCGCTGCAACTGGCGGCCGCCCGGCTCGGGCTGGATGCCGAGGTTGGCATCACCGCCGATCCGGGCGCGGTTGCCGCGGCTGATCGGGTGGTGCTGCCGGGGCAGGGGGCGTTCGCGGAGTGCGCCCGCGGGTTGCGCGCCGCATCCGGGCTGGAGGCGGCGATTTTCGCCAGCGCGGATGCCGGCAAGCCGTTTCTGGGCATTTGTGTCGGCATGCAACTGATGGCGGCGCGCGGGCTGGAACACGACATCACCCCAGGGTTCGGCTGGGTACGCGGCGACATTGCCGCCATGACCACGGATCTGCGGCTGCCGCAAATGGGCTGGAACGGCCTGACCTTCGTGCCCGGCGCGCATCCGCTGCTGGACGGCGTGCTGCCCGATGACCATGTCTACTTCGTGCACAGCTATGCGCTGGCCGGCGGCAACCCGGCCGAATGCATCGCCAGCACCGATTATGGCGGCCCGGTGGTTGCCATGGTGGCAACCCGCAATCGCGCCGGGACGCAGTTTCACGTTGAAAAAAGCCAGGAGGTCGGCTTGCGTATTCTTGCCAATTTTCTGCGCTGGGACCCGCAATAATGGCCAAGCGCGCCGAAGTTCCGCAAGACATCACGCCGGGCAACTTTGTGCTGACGGTTGAGCGGGTGACCGATTTCCGCGACGACGATCTGGAAGCGCTGTGCGAGGCGACCGATGCCGCCATCATCGAAGGCGGCGGCTTTGGCTGGGTGCATCCCCCCGGCCGGCAGGCGCTGGAACGCTATTACAAGGGCGTGCTGCTGGTGCCGGAGCGGGAATTGTTCGTTGCCCGGCAGGACGGCGTGGCGGTAGGATCCGCCCAGTTGGTGCGGCCGCCGCGCAACAATGAAGCGCAGGCGTTTGCCGCCCAGTTGATGCATTCCTTCATCGCCCCCTACGCCCGCGGCCATGGGCTGGCCAAGCTGCTGACCACGCGGGTGGAAGAGGGCGCGCGGGCGCTGGGCTACCATGTGTTGAACCTCGATGTGCGGGAAACCCAGACCGCGGCGATCGCGCTCTACGAGTCGCTGGGCTACGTTCGTTGGGGTTCGCATCCGGCCTATGCCCGGGTGCGCGGGGCGACCGTGCAGGGCATTTTCTTCTTCAAGGTGCTGCAACCCGGCAGCCGGATTTTGTGATGGCGATGGGTTGGCCCACCTTCATCGCCGGCTATTTCGTTGTCTGGTGGCTGGCATTGTTTCTGGTGCTGCCCTTCGGCACCAGAACCACGGCGCAACCCGATGAACTGACCGGCTGGCGCGGCACCCCGATCGCGCCGCGCTTCTGGCGCAC
>JAYTQP010000426.1:0-16550 GCA_043746675.1 Rhodospirillales bacterium
GAACGCGTCCACCTCGACCGTGCGCCTGGCCGGCTCGTCGGGCGCGAACCCCTTCGCCTGCATCGCGGCGGGCATCGCCTGCCTCTGGGGCCCCAGCCACGGCGGCGCCAACGAAGAGGCGCTGATGATGCTAAAGGAAATCGGCACCGTCGACCGCATCCCGGAGTACGTGCAGGGGGTGAAGGACCGCAAGTACCGGCTGATGGGCTTCGGCCACCGCGTCTACAAGAACTTCGACCCGCGCGCCGTCATCATGCAGGCCACCTGTCACGCCGTGCTGAAAGAACTCGGCATCAAAGACGACCCACTGCTCGATCTCGCCATCGAACTGGAAAAAATCGCCCTCAGCGATCCCTACTTCGTCGACCGCAAACTCTATCCGAATGTCGATTTCTACTCCGGCATCATCCTCAAGGCGATGGGCTTCCCGACCAGCATGTTCACCGTGCTGTTCGCCGTCGCCCGCACCACCGGCTGGATCAGCCAGTGGAAGGAAATGGTCGAAGACCCCGCCAACCGCATCGGCCGCCCGCGCCAAATCTACACCGGCGCGGCGCGGCGCGACTATGTGCCGATGGCGGATCGCTAGGGGGATTGGGGCAGGACGTTAAGGTAAGGCCAGGGCTCTGCCCCGGACCCGCAAGGGGACAGGGGTTCCCTTGACCCAATCACACTAAGTTGACCCAATCACACTAAGTCCGGAAAGTCTGCCGGCGGAGGGCCGGCGCGGGATTTGTGCGTCTGGGAGGGAGGGGCCGCCGACATGATGCTGGGACATCGTGGCAAGGGTCCGACGCTCCCTGGCGCGAAATGCACCGCCGGACCGACCCGGCAGACTTTCCGGACCGACACGCAGGGTGATGTATCTCGGGCGCATCGTTGAACTTGGCTCAGCGGCGGAGATTTTTGCCAACCTGCGCCCCCCCTATACCAAGCTGCTGGACGCAATCCCGGATCTGGACATGGTTGGCCGCCCCCGCACGCCGGTCGGCGGCGACGTGCCATCGCCGATCAATCCACCCTCGGGTGCCCGTTCCACCCGCGCTGCCTGCTCGCCAACAACCGATACGAGTCCGAAAAGCCAGAGAGCATCCGCGTGAACGGGGTTGAAATTGCCTGCCACGCGGTCGAAGAAGGGCGGACGAGCGCCTGACCGGAATGGTGTGGCCGCGCAGTACCCGTTCGAAAGGAGTCTCGGTCTGGTGGACATCTATCATATCTATTGCGACCTCAAGCCCGGCGCATCGGATTTGCAGTTCGTCGAAAATATCGGGAAGTATGTTGACTATCTTCGTGGCAAAGGGCTGATCGAGGGGTCGCGGATCACCCGCGCCAAGCTCGGCTTCGGGGTGAAGGGGCTGGGCGACTGGCATATCATGCTGGAAGTGAAGAACCTCACCCAGCTCGAAGCCGCATTCCAGCATGTGGCCAGCCGGCGCGATCCGGTGGAGGGCTTCCATTTCGGTACCAATTCCATGGTGGCGAACCCGACCTTTGCACTGACCCGGGATTTTCCCGACCCGGTCCGCCATCACGGCGACGAATTATTCTGATGCAGCCGGTTATTGGTATCGATTTCGGCACGACCAACTCGGTGGTCGCGGTGCTGCACGCCGATGGGCGCGCGCAGACCGTGCGCTTCGGGCCAGACGCGCTGGAGATGTTCCGCTCCGTGCTCTGCTTTGCCGCCGAAGACTCCAATGGCGGCAACAAACTGCGCCATAGCGCCGGGCCGGGGGCGATCGACGCCTATCTCGACGACCCACTGGACAGTCGGCTGATCATGTCGATGAAAACCTATCTGGCGCAGCGCAGCTTTTCCGAAACCCGCATTTATGGCCGGCGCTTCACTTTGGAAGACCTGATCGCGACCTTTCTACGCCATATGCTGGCCGAAGCCGGCGAACTGCCGCGGAACGCCCGCATCATCGTCGGCCGACCGGTGCGCTTTGCCGGGCAGAACCCGGACGACGCGCTTGGCGTCCGACGGTTGACCGCCGCCTTCAGCCAGGCCGGCCTGCCGGATTTGGAACACGCGCTGGAACCGGAAGGCGCCGGCTACCGCTTCGCCCGTGGTCTGACCCGGCCGGCCAACGTGCTGATCGGCGATTTCGGCGGCGGCACCAGTGATTTTTCAGTTTTACGCTTCGATCCGCATGGCAAAGATCGGGTGACGGCATTGGCCAATACCGGCATCGGCATTGCCGGCGATGTGTTCGACTACCGCATCATCGATGCGGTGATTTCCCCGCTGCTCGGCAAGGGCGACACCTACATCGTCGCCGGCATGGGCAGCGGCACGGCGTTGCCGGTGCCGCCGGAATATTTTTCCGCTTTCGCCCGCTGGCATCTGCTTTCGCTGATGCGCACGCCAAAAACCCTGCGCGCGATCAAGGAAGTCGCGGCGCAGTCGGCACATCCCGAGCGGCTCGGCGCGCTGGTGACGGTGATCGAGGAAGAACTTGGCTACCAACTCTACCGGGTGGTTTCCGGCGTGAAGGCGGCCTTGTCGCGGGACAGGGAGGCGCTGCTGTGCTTCCGCCATGGCCGCATCGCCATCGAGCAGGTTATCACCCGCGCGCAGTTCGAAAGCTGGATCGCACCCGATCTGGCCCCGCTTGCTGCAACAGTGGACACGGCTTTGGCCCAGGCGGGGCTGTGCGCTGACGCCATCGACCATGTGTTCCTGACCGGCGGCACGTCGTTCGTGCCCGCGGTGAGACGGATTTTCAGCGATCGCTTCGGTGCTGCTAAGGTCAACGCGGGCAAGGTCGAGGCCGGCAGCGAATTCGTTTCCGTCGCCGAGGGCCTGGCCCTGATCGGCCGCGACCGGCAAGCGGCATGACCGAAGTGCGGCGGGCGCGCGGGGCGCGCGCGTTTCGCGGCGGGATGGCGGCGGAAGATAGCGTCTGCGCCGCGTTGCGCGCCGAGGGCTGGACCATCCTGGCCCGCCGCCTGCGCACCGAAGCCGGCGAGATCGATATTATCGCCGATCACAACGGGCTGCTGGCGATTGTCGAAGTGAAGTTGCGCGCAACCTTGGCGGATGCCGCCTGGGCCTTGTCCAAACGCCAGCAGACGAGGTTGATGGCCGCGGCCGAGGCGGTATTGGCTGCGCATCCCGATTGGGGCGCACGCGGCGTGCGGTTCGATGTGATGGTGGTCGATGCCGGCGGCCAGGTTCGCCGCATCGTCGACGCGTTTCGGCTGGAATCCTGAAATCCAAACCCCGGAGCTTTCTCATGCGCCTCGTTCTTGTCGCGTTGCTGCTGACCACCCCCGCCTTCGCCCAAACCACGCCGCCGATCGCGCCGGCGCTGCCCAGCCCGGAGGTGGATAACGACAGTTCCCCGCTGGTGTTCCTGCTCGCCGCCCGCCAAGCGATCAACGACGGCAAAGCCGGCATGGCGCAGGAAGCGCTGGAACGGGCGGAAAGCCGCGCTTTGGTCCGCTCGGTGCGCCCGTCTCTCGCCGGCCGGCCAAGCGACCGGGGGGTTGTGGTCGAAATCGCCGCCGCCCGGCACGCGCTCGAAGCCGGCGACCGCACCACCGCGCTGGACAAGATCAGTGCCGCCCTGGCCAGCAAAGATGTCGATGCCGCGCCCAAATAGGATGTGACATAATCGGGCGAAATCTGGAGGAAGCCGCAATGCCCGACTTTGACACCGTCCTTGTCGATACCCCGGCCGAAGGCGTCGCCCGCATCACCTTGAACCGCCCGGGTGCGCGCAATGCGCAGAACCTCGACATGACCTACGAGCTGAACGCGGCCTTCGACGCCGCCGCGCAGGATGATGCGATCAAGGTCATCATCCTGGCCGGCGCCGATCCGCATTTTTCCGCCGGGCACGATCTGCGCCGTACCGGCAAGCAAGGGCTGGGCGCGGATTTTCCGGTGGTCGGGCATTGGGGCGGGTTCGCCGAACCTGGCGCGCATGGGCGGATGGCGCGGGAACAGGAAATCTACCTGCAAATCACCCGCCGCTGGCGCAACATCGCCAAGCCAACCATCGCCGCCGTGCAGGGGCGCTGCATCGCGGGCGGGTTGATGCTCGCCTGGGCCTGCGACCTCATCATCGCCAGCGACGACGCGACGTTCTGCGATCCGGTGGTCACGATGGGCGTCTGCGGCGTAGAATGGTTCGTGCATCCCTGGGAACTCGGCGCCCGCAAGGCAAAGGAATTCTTGTTTACCGCCGATAGCTGGACGGCGGATGAAGCCCACCGGCTCGGCATGGTCAATCATGTGGTGCCGCGGGCGGACATGATGGATTTCACCCTGGCGATGGCGCGCAAAATCGCCGGCAAACCCAGCTTTGCTCTGAAGATGACCAAGGAAGCGGTGAACCGCTCGCTGGATGCGATGGGCCAGCAAACCGCCATCGATCAGGCTTTCGCCTTGCACCAACTTTGCCATGCCCATAATCAACAGGAATTCGGCATGGCGGTGGACCCGGCCGGGTTGCACCCGTCCGTCCGCACGCCTGCTGCCTGACAAAAAAAAGGAACGTCGCATGCTTGGCCTGATGCAAGACCAGGAATTGATGATCAGCGCGATCATCAAGCACGCCGCCCGCCATCACCCGACGGCTGAGCTGATCAGCAAGACCACCGAAGGCGATGTGCACCGCTATAACTATGCCGAATTCGAGCGTCGGGCGCGCCGGATGGTGCGGGTGCTGCAACGCCTCGGCGTGCAGGTGCAGGACCGGGTGGCGACGATGGCCTGGAACGGCTTTCGCCACATGGAACTGTATTATGCGATTTCCGGCATGCAGGCGATCACTCACACCATCAACCCGCGCCTTGCGGTCGATGATGTCGCCTACATCGTCAATCACGCCCATGATGTCCTGCTGTTTTCGGATACCACCTTCGCCCCGCTGATCGCCGCCGCAGCGCCGAAATTCAACGCCGTGCGGGCGGTGGTGTTCATGTGCGACCGTGCCCACATGCCGGATATCGCGCTGCCGGCCGGCATGGGGCTGCTCTGCTACGAAGATCTGATGGACGCCGCTGACGCGGATTACGTCTGGCCGGATTTCGATGAACGCACGGCGGCAACGCTTTGCTACACGTCCGGCACCACCGGGCGGCCGAAGGGCGTGCTGTATTCGCACCGCTCCACTTTGCTGCACGCCTTCTCGGTCGGCCAGGCCGATGTTATCGGGCTGCGCGCGGTCGATCGGGTGCTGCCTGTTGTGCCGATGTTCCATGTCAACGCCTGGGGCATTCCCTACGGCGCGCTGATGTCCGGCGCCACCCTGGTAATGCCGGGCCGCTTCCTCGACGGCGCCAGTCTGACCAAGCTGATGAACGACGAGCGCGTTACCATGTCGGCCGGCGTGCCGACGGTCTGGCTCGGGCTGCTGCAACATTTGGAGAAATCCGGCGAGCGGCTTGCCTGCATGGAACGGCTGATGGTCGGCGGCTCGGCCTGCCCGCGGATGATCTATGAGCGCTTCGATGCCTATGGCGTGCGGGTGTTCCAGGGCTGGGGCATGACGGAGATGAGCCCGGTTGGCACGTATAACGCCCCCAAAGCGATGCATGCGGGCCTATCCGTGCAGGATGAATATCCGATCCGGGTGAAGCAGGGCCGTGCGTTGTTCGGCGTGGACATGAAGATCGTCGATGACGACGGCGCCGAATTGCCCTGGGATGGCAAGCAGTCCGGCCATCTGCTGGTGAAAGGCCCGTGGGTGGTGAACGCCTATTTCGGCGATGCGCCAGGCAGCGCGCTGGACAGCGAAGGTTGGTTCGCCACCGGCGACGTTGCCACGATCGACCCGGACGCCTTCCTGGAAATCACTGATCGTTCGAAGGATGTGATCAAATCCGGTGGCGAATGGATCAGCTCGATCCAGTTGGAGAACATCGCCGTCGGCCATCCGGATGTGGCCGAGGCCGCCATCATTGCCGCCAACCACGAAAAATGGGCCGAGCGGCCGTTGCTGATCGTGGTAGCCAAACCCGGCCACAGCATCGACAAGGCCAGCGTGCTGGCGATTTTCGACGGACAGGTGGCGAACTGGTGGCGCCCGGACGATCTCGTGGTGGTCGCGGAACTGCCGCATTCCGCCACCGGGAAAATCCAGAAACTGGCGCTGCGGGAGAAATTCCGGGATTATTTGCTGGCGAAATAGTTACGCAGAACGCCGATGCCCTCGATCGCCACCTCCACCACCGCGCCCGGCCGCATCGGCAGCACGTTGATGGAGGTGCCGCAGGCGATCACATCGCCCGGCAGCAGCGACATTTCCTGCGACAGCAGGGAGACGATGCGGGCGGGCGGCAAGATCATGTCCGCGAGCGGATAGTTCTGCCGCTCGCGACCGTTCAGGGTCACCTTCACGCTGCACGCAAGCGGGTCGATGCCGGTTGCGATCGCCGGGCCGATCGGGCCGAAGCCGTCGAAGCTTTTGGCGCGCGCCCATTGCGGGAAGCGAGGAAATTCCGGACCCTCGTCGAAGATATCGCCGGCAGTGATGTCGTTGACGCAGGTGTAGCCGAAGATGCGGGCGGCGGCTTCGGCCTCGGTCACGTCGGAGCAAATGGCGCCGATCACCACCCCGAGTTCGCCTTCGTAAAACACCTTGCCGCTGTAGGCGCGCGGGGTGTGGAAATGGTCCTCCGGCCCGATGATCGCGCTGGTGGCTTTCAGAAAATAGAGCGGGAAGCACGGGATCGGGTTGTTCTGCTTGGTCGCCAGCGCGTGGAAATTGTTCCACAGGCCAATGAGTTTGCCGGGCCGAACCGGGGCCAGCAGTTTCATGAGGGATCGTTCTAGTCTTTCGCCCGTTGGCCGGGGATCGACAAACATGTTGCCGACATGCACTTCGATCTGATCATTACTTAGTTTGCCAAAACCATCGACGCCGTCGTGGTCGAACCGTACCCACAATGTCATGGCGCCAGCACATCCTTGTTGATGACGTTTTCGGCGTTCGGCCGGCCGTCCAGCACGCTCAGCAGGTTGCGCACCGAGGCGATCGCCATCCGGTCCAGCGCCTCCTGAGTGACACCGGCCATGTGCGGGGCGGAAACGACATTGGGCAGTTGCAGCAGTGGGTTGTTTTTCGGGGTTGGTTCTGTATCGTAAACATCGAGCCCGGCGCCCGCCAACTGACCATGCGTCAAAGCGGTGAACAATGCCGCCTCGTCGACGATGCCACCGCGCGCGGTGTTGATCAACCAGGCCCGCGGCTTCATCGCGGCAAACTGGGCGGCGCCGAACATTCCGATGCTGGTCGGCGATTTCGGGCAATGGATGCTGACGATATCGACCTGCGGCAAGGCGGCGTCGAGGTCGGCAACCGGGGTGCAGCCGCGGGCGGTGATAATATCCGGCGCGATGAAGGGATCGTAGACCAGAACATCCATTTCCATCGCAAGGCAGCGCGCGGCGAGCCGCGTACCGATCCGCCCGAAGCCCACGATCAGCAGCGTCCGGCTGGCAAGGTCCCAAACCGGGGTGGCATAGCGGTCGCCCCAACGGGCCTCTCGCACCAGCGCATCCATGCTGGCGGTCGCCTTGGCCAGATAGAACATGAACGACATCGCCTGCTCGGCCACGCTGATCGAATTGGCGATCCCGGCGGTCAGCAGCGGCACCCCGGCGGCGGAAAGGGCGGGCACATCGACGGCATCATAGCCGACGCCGATGCGGGCCACGGCTTGCAGATGCGGTGCGGCAGCAACGTCCACCGCGCGGAACGGCCGCCCCCACAGCGCGATGCCGCTGGCGGTGGCCAGTTCGGCGTGCAATTCGGCCTCGGTCGTTTCGGGGGAGAACGCAATGGCTTCGATATCATCGCGATCTGCCAACACGTTCCAGCCGGCCTTGGCCATTTCGGTGGGCAATAACAGCTTCTTGCGATTGGCGGTCACGGCGGCACTCCTGGTGGTTCTTCCGGGCACAACCTGCCTGCTGCGCAACGCGGCAGCAACCCGTCGCGGCTGGCGCATATTTAGAAGTTGGTAAGGCGTGCAGTCGATGATGCCGGGCTCGCAGGCCAGGCCGCCAATTCCATGCTGGTTCCATCACCAAAGCACGCGCTCCGATGACCCTGCCTCAGCTTGTCGCCGGGCAATACGCGGTCGATCTGGCGGCGCCGCTGCCGGGCGCCGGCGGCGGGTTGGACGCATTCGCCGTCAATGATCGCAATGGCGCGCGAACCGGAATGATGGCCGTGCTGTCTCGCCCATTCGCGCCGCCCCGCGCGGCGGCACTGATCGCGCTGGCCGCTGGCCCGATCGAGCATCTGCTCAGCCCGGTTGCGCACGGCATCGCCGTCGGGCCCGGGGGCACGCCGGGCTGGTTCGTCGTCTGCCCCGCCCCGCCCGGTCCGGCACTATGGCCGAACGGTGCCACCGGGGTCGCACCGTGGACCGAACGTGATCTGCTGCAACATTTTCTGCGCCCGGCGGCGATGGCGCTCGACCGGCTGAACAGTCGCCACCTCACCCACCGCGCGATCCGGCCGGATAATATATTTCGTGGCCCGGCTGGTGAGGCAGCGGTGCTCGGCGCGGCCTGGTCGGCACCACCGGCATCGGCCCAACCCACCGTGTTCGAACCGCCATACAGCGCCACCTGCCAGAATTTCGGACGCGGCGAGGGCAATATCGCGGACGATATCTACGCGCTGGGCGTTACATTGCTGTGCCTTGCCACCGGACGGCTGCCGTTGGCTGGGCTCGATGCCGGAGAAATCATCAGTCGCAAGCTCGATCTTGGCAGTTTTGTCGCTCTGGCCGGCACGGCGCGGCTGCCGTCGGCGGTGGCCGATCTGTTGACCAGCATGCTGGCCGAGGACCCCGAACATCGGCCGACGCCAGCATTGCTGATCGATCCGGCGACCGCCCGGGCGCGCCGGGTGGCGGCGCGGCCGCCGCGCCGGGCGCAAAAATCGCTGGAAATCGGTACCGCATCGGTCTGGAACGCACGCACTTTGGCGAACGCCATCGGTCGGGCGCCGGAACAGGGCGCCCGGCTGCTGCGGCTCGGGGTGGTGGACAGTTGGCTGCGGCGCCAACTTGGCGACGGCGGGCTGGCGGTGCGGTTGGACGAACTGGTGCGCCAACGCGCGCTCGATGCCGAGAAAACCGACGTGGTTGCCGACATGGCGCTGGTGGCGCGTGCGGTTGCCTTGCTCGATCCGCTGGCGCCGCTGTGGTGGCGTGGCGTTGCGCTGTGGCCGGATGGCGTTGGCGCCATGCTGGCCGAATTCGATCGGCCGGGCGCGGCAGCGCCGCTGGTCGATGGTATGCGCGAAGTGGTCGACGGTGAAATCATTCCGCTTTGGGCGGGTTTGCGGCCGGAGCGTTGCGATGTGACAAGTTTGCGGCTGGATGCGGCGACACATCGCCAAATCTTGCGCCAGCGCGGCTGGGGCGGCGGCATGACGACGTTGCGCTATTTTCTGAACCCGCTGCTGGCGTGCGCAAGCCCGCTGCTGGCCGGCAACACGGTGGTACGAAAAGGCGATCTGCTGCCGGCGTTGGACGCCGTGGGGGCACTGCCGGAGGGGCGGAGGCAAGCGCCGCTGGACGCCGAAATCGGCGCATTTCTTGCCGCCCGTCAGGAACCGGCAGTGCAGCAGGATCTGCTTCGGCTGGCCACGTTGCGCGCACCCGCGCGGGAAGCCGGCGCCATCCAGCTCCGCATTTTCGCCGGCTTGCAGCAGCGGCTGCAAGCCCCGGCACTGCCGCATCTGGCCGCCTGGCTGGCCGACCTTGCAGCACCCGCAATCGCCGTCTGGCGCAGCCGGCATCGGCGCGAACGGATCGCAGCCGGCCTTCCCATTTTTGTTCGGGCCGGCAAGCTGACTGCAATGTTGCAGTTGCTGGAGGATCGGCCCAGCCAGGCTGCCGACACCCTGGAAGCGCAGGCGGCGGTGCAGGCGGTGCAGGCAATCGATGCCGAATTGACGCAGTTGCAGCGTGATGCGCCCATGCGCCGGGACTATGCGGCGCGCATTGGCCATGAAATCGCCACCGCGGCCGCGATCACCGGGCTGACTATCAGTGCGGTTCTGCTGGTGCTGCGCTGATGGCGCGGGGCTCGCACGTCACAGGCACGGTTAAACCGGCACGAGCGATGTTGCTGCAAGGGCTGCTTTGCGGGGCATTGATCGTGGCTTTTCCGTCGGTTAGCCTGCTGCTCGGCATCCTGCTGGCACCCGGGATTGGAGCCATGCGCTGGATCGTTCAGCGGGCCGCGTGGTGGCGCGCAACATGCTGCTGATGGGCCTGATTGTGGCCTTCCATGGCGTTGCCGCGCTCTGGCATGGCGGAAATACGCTGGCGGGCAGTCTTGCTTTGATCGGCAATATGCGCCTTGTTGTTGCCAGTTGGGTGGCACAGGCCAGCGGCTGGCTGCTATCGGAACTCACGCCGGTGATCGCCGAATTCGTGATGGAACTGAAAGCGCGCGCAAGAATTAAACATCTGCAAGCCCGCCGCGCCGCGCATGAAGATGAATGGTCGCTGCCGCCATCGGACCAGCAGGACCAGCCAATGGCGCCGCGATAGGCGGTCCGGATGACGGGAATTTGCGGGGTTAACCCGCATTTCTCACAGGCGCGCGCGATGATTGCGCCGGGATTGTTCGTCGCTGGCACCTTGAGGAGCGCAGCCTGGAACGATGTCCAGGCAAGCGACGAAAGGCGCCAGCGACGAACAGGGCTGATGCGGACAAGACCACGCAAGCATGCGCGATCCCTGTGAGGCGTGCGGGTTAAACCCGCATCGACCAGTTGCGCATCCATAACGACATCGCCGACGCGGGCAGTGGGCGGGCAATATAGAAGCCCTGGGCATGATCAGCGCCGAGGTCGTGCATATGCGCCCAGATGGCCATATCTTCGACCCCTTCGGCGACGATTTCCATCTTCGCCGCCTGGCCGAGCGCGCAACTGTCGCGGATAAAGTTGCGCGTCGAACTGCAATCCGCGGCCTCCCGCACGGCGCGTTTGTCTAGCTTCAGCATGGTAAAGGGCAGGTTTAGCAAGGCGGCGGGTTCGTGGGTCACCGGGGCGATGTCGTCGATCGCCAGACCAACCCCGAGCGCGCGCAACGCCTGCATCGGTTCGCGCAGGACGGTCGGATCGACGACAATCTGGGTTTCAGTCAGTTCCAGCAGCAACCGCGCGGGCGGCACGTCCGCGCTGGCGCAGACGGCAGCGAGCCAGGCACAAAGGCCCGGCCGCAGCAGCACATCCAATGGCAGATTGAGCGACAGGGTCAGTTTGAATTCGTCCAGTCGCAAATCACCCCATTCGGCAAAGCTGAGGTCGATCACGCGTTCGGTCAGCGCCCAGCCGTCGCCAGAGGCTTCCAGTTGCGGCACGAAGTCGGACGGCGGCAAAGTGCCACGGGTGGGATGTTCCAGCCGAGCCAGCGCTTCGATGCCGATCAGCTTGCGATCGGCCAGACGCACGATCGGCTGATACCGCATTTGTAAGCCGGTTCCGATCAGCAATGGCCGGATCTCGTCGGCCGTAAGTGCGTCCAGCCTTGGCCGAACCGGCGCCGCCAGCGCGCGCGCCAGCCAGCCGTCGGCGCAGTCGGCGATGGTTGCGTGCGGCACCAGTTGGCGCAGTTCAACGCCAAGCAGGCGGCCATCGCGCAGGATCAGCCGTGGCGTGCTTGAAGCCGCCTCGGCAGACAGGCGCAGCAGGATCGGCAGCGACGCCTCGGCGGCAGCGGGATCGAGCAGGAAATGGCTGAATGCGGGATGATTTCCGGTTAGCATGGACACTGCCTGGAACGGCGAGGTGGCGGCCGTCACCGGCACTGCGAGGGCAGCCGCTTCCTGCCGCAAGCGACGGTTCCACTGCGTATTCCGGCTCAGCGCGAGAATATTCGCCTTTCGCATGACGGTTCAGGTCACATCCGTAATCGAAGCCTAATTGGTAAGGATGCCGTCCCACCAAGGTCAAGCGGTTTGGCGATTTCCCAGTCTAATCACGCCATTTTGCGCCCCGGCGCGCCGCTGGCGCAACCATAATGCCGACAATGACCATCGCCCGCATCCAATCCTTCGCGTTTTCCGGCATCGAGGCTCAGGCGGTCGAGGTGCAGGTGCAAATCTCCTCCGGCCTGCCGGCGTTCCTGGTTGTGGGCTTGCCCGACAAGGCGGTGGGCGAAGCGCGCGAGCGGGTGCGGGCGGCGTTGACCGCGATGGGCCTGTCGCTGCCGCCGAAGCGGGTGCTGATCAACCTCGCCCCGGCCGATGTGTTGAAGGAAGGCAGCCATTTCGACCTGCCGATCGCACTGGCGGTGTTGGCGGCGATGGATGTGCTGCCGCGGGAGGATTTGCTGGAATTCGCCGCTGTGGGTGAATTGTCGCTGGATGGCACGTTGAACCCGGTGGCCGGCGTGTTGCCGGCGGCAATCGCCGCCTCGGCGCGCGGGCTGGGACTGATCTGCCCGGCAGCCCAAGGCGGGGAAGCCGCATGGGCCGGGCAGATCGCGGTGCTGGCGTCCCCCGATCTGCTGGCGCTGATCAATCATTTCCGTGGTCAGCAGGTGTTGACCCCGCCGGAGCCCGCCGGGCTCGCGGATACCCCCACGTTCGCCGATCTCGCCGATGTGCGGGGCATGGAAACCTCGCGCCGTGCGCTTGAAATTGCCGCCGCCGGTGGCCACAACCTGCTGCTGATCGGCCCGCCTGGGTCGGGCAAGTCCATGCTGGCGGCGCGGATGCCGGGGCTGCTGCCGGACTTGCTGCCGATGGAAGCGCTGGAGGTCAGCATGATCCACTCGGTCGCCGGGCTGCTGGTTGGTGGCAGGCTGGTGATGCGGCCGCCGTTTCGCGAGCCGCACCACAGCGCCAGCCAGGCCGCGCTGACCGGTGGCGGCCAGCGCGCCCGGCCCGGCGAGGTATCGCTGGCCCATCGCGGCGTGCTGTTTCTCGATGAATTACCGGAATTTCCGCGCCAGGCACTGGAAGCATTGCGCCAGCCATTGGAAGCCGGCCGCACCACGGTGGCGCGCGCCGCCGCCCACATCACCTATCCCGCCCGGTTTCAGTTGGTTGCGGCAATGAACCCGTGCCGCTGCGGCTACCTTGGCGACGGCGCGCGCGAATGCGGCCGGGCGCCGCGCTGTGGCGAGGATTATCAGGGCAAAATCAGCGGACCCTTGCTAGACCGCATCGACCTGACCGTCGCGGTGCAGCCGGTACCACCATCCGAATTATCGCGCGCCGCGCCGGGCGAGCCAACCGCAAGCGTCGCCGCCCGGGTCGCCCAGGCGCGCGATCGGCAACGCGCACGTGCCAAGGGCACCGCCACCACCAATGCGGAGGCCGATATCAACGACCTCGCCATGGTCGCCGAAGCGCGCGAACTGGCCGAACGCGCGGCCGACAAATTGCGCCTGTCCGCGCGCGGCTACACCCGCACCTTGCGCGTCGCCCGCAGCATCGCCGACCTCGCCGGCGCCGAAATGATCCGTCGCAACGACATTGCCGAGGCGCTGGCCTTCCGACACCGTATGCCTGGACGCGCCGTTTAGCGTCGCACTACTCCGCCAAACCACCGCGCCGGAGGCCCTCCAGAAACAGCGCGCGATCAGCCGCACCACGCATCGGCGACCGCGCCGCGGCATCGCGCAACGTGTAGCCAGGTTCCAGCACCGAAAGCCGCTGGCGAATTGCCGCAACCTCGTCGGGCCTATCGAGATAGCCCAAAGCCGACAGCAATCCCTTGTAAGAATTTGATAATGCTGGTTTTAGCAGGATCGCGCGGCGGCCGAGTTCGGCGGCGGTTTCGTATTCGCGCAGCAGCAGATGCGGCATCATCATCAACATCTCGAAATAAAAGCCATGCGGATCGAACGGTGAAAGCGCGAGCGCCTGGCCGATCAGCCGGATCGCCTCACGCTGGTTGCCGATCAGCGATTGCGCCAGCCCGGCGAAGCCCCAGGCGAGCGGAAGATTGGGATTGAGCGCGAGGGCGCGTCGGTGCAAATCGGTCGAGGCCACCGTCGGCAACAACTGCATGTCACGCACATGGCCGGCGATGGAGAGGGCGCGGGCGTCATAAGGGTCCAGCGCGACCGCGCGTTCCGCCATTTCGCCGGCACGCACCAGCCCGCCGACATGGTCGGGCGCCCAGCCCTGGCCAACCATGAAAACATGCCAGTACGCCCACCAAGTGTAAGCGCCGGCGTGATACGGATCCTGCGCGACGGCGGCTTCCAGCACGGCGCCGGCGGCAATGAAGCTGGCCTGTTCCAACTTATAAAGTGCCGGCACGGTGCCGAGCACCATTTCATAGGCCGACAGCGAGGTGCCGCGGCGCGCACCGGCGCGGCGGGCTTCGTGCAGCATCAGTTGCGGATCGATCTGGGCGACCATCTCAGCGGCGATTTCGTCTTGCAAGGTCAAGACATCGGTGCCGACGCGATCGAAACGGTTGGCCCACACCACTTCTCCGCCCGCCGCAAGATCCAGCAGCCGGGCGCTGACCCGAACCCGTTCGCCCACACGGCGGACAGTGCCCTCGACCAGGAAATCCAGATCGAGCTTGCGCCAACGCTCGCTGCCGTCGCGGGTTTCGGCCGCCAGCACCGCCAGCGACGGCGAGGCAACCAGGAAGAACCAGCGAAAGCGCGAAAGCGCGGCGGTAATTTCGTCCGCCATCCCCGCCGCCAGCCCGTCCTCGGCACCGGGATCAAGGGCACGAAAGGGCAGCACGCCGAGGCGCACGATACGCTCCCGCTCAATGGCTCCGGTGGCTGAAACCGGGTGTGTCACGGCGCCGGCACGAGGGTGACTTAAGCGGTTGTCGCGTTCGCCGCGCGCGACATGCTCGGCGAGCAGAATTTGACCGGCCGCAATGTGGCTCGGATAGAGATCGATCAGATATTCGGCCGCAGCGAGCCGGGCGCGGGCCGCGTGGCTGTCGTCGTCCAGGTTGGCCAGCACCGCTTCCGCCTGCACCAGAACTTGCCGCGTGGTTCGGCGGCGCTGCTCGTCGAGCCATTGGTCAAACGCCTGGTCGAGGCCGGCGAGATCGTCCAGCAACTGGGTCCGCGTTAGTTGGGCGATGTCTCCACCGGCCTGCACCCAGTCCAAACCGCCGGGCTGGGCCAGGCGATCAATGTCGATTTCAAGCCCTTCGCGACGCAAATACAGCATGCCGCGCTCGACTTTCAGAATATCGACGCCGGCGCGGCTCAGGCTTTCCTGCAATTCATGGATAGATTGGCGAAGCGACGCGCGGGCCTGCTCGCGATGTCGCCGGCTCCATAGCAATTGGCAGAAGCGTTCCCGCAGGATCGGGCCCGGTCCATCCAAAATCAGGATTGCCAGCATTGCCCGCGCCTTACGCCCGCGCGGCAGCAGATCGTAACCGGCGCCGTCAACTGCGCGCAGTTGGCCGAGAAGTCCGATTTTCACCCCAGTGGGGTGCGACCCTGCGCGCCGCGCCTGACTAGCCTGGTTCTCAGAACGCGGCGAGGTGTCGGGCGTGTGGCGCGTGCTGTCGTTCATGGTATCACACTCATGAGTAGATGAAAATTATGTTACCTGAGACTTCGGCTTAGGATCAAAAACGCCGAATTAATGTAAAAATAACGAAAATGGAAAATTTCCTAGGATTTTTTCCTTGTCATAAGATATAAAACCGAGCATTCTCTCACCTATCGACGGTCGAATTGCGTCCGCCGATTTCCGTTCATGTTTGAACATCACAAGGCCGGATCTGGATCCGCATAGGGATCCCGTGTCTACCGTACGCCGGTATCGTTGGCTGCTCAGACCACAAAATATTCTTAAAATGCAAGGAGTTCTCAATGTCCGACAACACCGTACCCGCCGCAACCCCGGCCGCCGTTGCTGATACCGGGCGCATCCACTTCGGTTCGGCGTTCCGCATTCAGCCGGTCGCCGCCTGACGCGATGCGGTCGTCCTGATATTCGGGATAACCGCCTTTATTCCTACCTATTGGAGTCCGACCATGCGCGCTGCGTCATCGCCGGGTTTGCGGTTTTATCGCGTGATTGAATCGGCGCGGTCGCCGCAGCGGGCCGATCGGTCGGCCGCCGGCACCTTGCCGACCCGTGCCTTTCGCTATTGCGAGGCGATTACGTCGGCCAGCGGGTTCGGCTGGTGGGCGTTTCCGCCGATGGAAATGACGCTGATGTGGGATGGTAGCGATATTTTTTGGAAATACGCCGCAGTCGATGCTTGGCTGCCGCTGGCCGCAGCGCAATTCCCCGGCCTCAGCCAACGGTTCGACCAGGCCGCTCCGCCAGCCCTGCAAGGCTGTGCGCCGCCGATGCTGACGGCGGTGCCCGAACCGGGTGTCCTGCAAGTCTGGACCGGTCTATTCGCCCGCACTGCGCCGGGCTGGAGCGTGCTCGTGCGCGCGCCGGCCAATCTCCCATTGCCCGGCGGCTATGTCGCTTATGAAGGAATTGTCGAAACCGACCGCTGGTTCGGGCCGTTATTCACCAATTTACGCCTGACCCGCACGCATTCCCCGATCCGGCTGCGGGCCGATTTTCCCCTGTTGCAGATCCAGCCGTTGCCACG